>JABDJR010000650.1 GCA_013003415.1 Candidatus Eiseniibacteriota bacterium
CCAGGGTTTGATGATTCCGCAGGCGATGAGCCGCGTCGACAATGACCATATCGAAAGACTGGTTGAGGAGGGTCTCTCTGTTCCGGTGGGTCTTGGCCGTATCGAGGGAGCAAATGAGAAGCGGCGACTCCTCCCAGTTACGCTTTCTCCCCGCAAGAACAAAGTTTAAATCGCACTTATTCTTGAGCTCCTCCTGCCACTGGATCGTCAGAGAGGCGGGGACAAGAACCAGAACACGCCGCACCAAACCCCGAAGCATGTACTCCTTCAGCACCATGGCCGCTTCTACCGTTTTTCCAAGCCCCACCTCGTCCGCCAGGAGGCCTCGCCCTCGCATATCGCGAAGGATCCGAAGACAGGCGCGTTCTTGATATTCGAACTGCTCTACGTTTTGCATGGCGCTAAGGCACAGCAGATTCTCAAACCCCCGGTGGATGGCCTGCTCTTCCCCTTCAAGGTGAAGAGCGTAGTCATTCGTATCGCTTAGCGGGCCCTTTTGTAACTGGTCGAGCAGGGTTTGGCTATTGGGGCTGAGAGTAAGAACCGGGTCGGTTGCCTCTTGTCCATTTTCACTGCCGTTGGTTCCGTTGGCCTTTGCCTTGCGACGGCGGGGCCGGGTGGCAGCCTCGGTTTCCGCCAGCAAGGGTTTGGGCTGAAGAAGCGGGTGAATGCTGGTTACCCGTTTAACGCCAGCTTGAAACACGACCTCCAGAATGTCGTAGAACAGTCGGCCGCGGACGTCCACGACCAACCCCTCTCCGAAATCTCCGTGAAGAACTTTATCTCCAACTTGGTAAACGTGTTTCTGATGCATAGGCGTGATGTTCTACTTGATGAGGTAGTAAAGGATACCGATCTGACCGGTCAGGCCAAACGAAACGGAGCCCGAAGACTCAATAATGTCGAGTTCAGGATCGGCAATTCCCTCGGAAAAGTAACCGAGAGCACGGCCGCTGAGATCGATGGCCCAGTTTTCCCGCAAAAACAACTCGGTACCGAGGCCGGCGGTTAGAATAAGTCCTTCTCCGGGAAAGACGGTTTCACCGACATTGCGACGTAATTCAGGGCGGAAAATACCGAGACCAAGAACCGCATATTGATTGGCATCGGCATCTCGGCTGCGATAGAAGTAGACATGGCCTTCAAAGGTGGTTAAGACCAAGTCGTCGTACTGTGGTTCCCCGTCGACCCACTGATAGCTTTGATTCTGAAAATTGAATCCCAGGGCCACATGCCGTGAAACACTGTACTTGAGCATGACGTTGTAACCCGGTCCGGAATCGAAATCGAGTCCATAGCGCGCCTCTCCGGTAATGAGGCCGTATCCGCCCCCACCCCCCATCGCCACCGTACCTTCACGGATCTCGCGCGACTGAGCCACGGACGATGTTGCGTTCGTACTCAAGAAGAGTCCGCACGCCAACAATCCCAAAAACCACCTCATAGATTCCTTCTTTCCAAGCCTCTAAAGTCAGGGCCGAGGATGAAATTGCTGATGCACCTCGCGCAGCAATCCTCGATCAACATGGGTGTAAATCTCTGTTGTTGTCACGGAGGCGTGACCTAAAAGTTCCTGAATGACACGGAGATCGGCCCCACCCTCAAGAAGGTGAGTTGCAAAACTGTGTCGCAAGACGTGGGGATGAAAGTCTTCGGGCAACTTGGCCTGCTTTGCGTAGCCATTCAAGATGCGCCAGAGACCCATCCGACTAAGTTTGCCCCCGCGGTAGTTCACAAAGACGGTTCCCGGATCTTTCTTTTTGGTGAACCCGGGTCGGACCTCGGAAAGGTAGTTTCGAATGGCCCTTGAGGAGGGCGCGGTAAGGGGCACCGCCCTCTCGCGATTGCCCTTGCCAGTGACCAGAACAAACTGCTCCTCAAGACGCAAACCATCTAAAGGAAGATTCAGAATCTCCGAAACTCGAAGCCCGGAGCCGTACATCAGCTCCAAAACCGCGCGATCACGAATGCCAACCGGCTTGGCCAGATCGGGAGCTTCCAGAAGTTGATCGATTTCATCGATAGAAAGTACCCGGGGCAGGTCTTTGCTGAGCTTCGGTGTTTCTAAATTAAACGTGGGATCGGCGGACAGGAGCCCCTGACGATGTTGATAGCTACAAAAACTCCGAAGGCATGAAATACGACGGGACACGGTTCTGCGGGCCAAACCGCGTTTGTTTAGCGATTGCCCATAAACTTCTAAGTGATTGGCTGAGATATCCGTAAGGTCATCTTTCCCCTTTGCATCCCACCACTGGAAGAAGTCTTTCAGATCGGTGGCGTAGGCCTCGATCGTGTGCTCAGCCAGACGCCGTTCAAAACGAAGGTAGGAGACGAAGTCGTCCCGCGACTGTTCCAATTTTGGACTCAGGGTCACATCGATGGCTTTAGGCGGCATCATTCGTGGCTCCTTCTTTGAGTCCTTCCAGAATACGTTCGGCAAACTTGAGACCAATTCCAGGAACGGACGCAAGTTCGGTGACGCTTGCCCCGCGGATACCCTGAACACTTCCGAAGGACTTCAAGAGAAGCACCTTCCGTTGTTGTCCAACTCCCGGAATGTCATCAAGCTCACTGTGGAGGGTCCGAGCGGATCTGCGTTTCCGGTGGAAAGTCACGGCAAACCGGTGAGCTTCGTCCCGGACGCGAATAAGAAG
>JABDJR010000003.1 GCA_013003415.1 Candidatus Eiseniibacteriota bacterium
GTTCTACTTCCGTACCACGGATGTGACGGGAGTGAGCAAGTTGCCCGAGGGTCGCGAGATGGTGATGCCTGGGGATAACGTGAAAATGGTTGTGGAGTTGATCACTCCGATCGCAATGGAGGAAGGCCTCCGTTTCGCGATCCGTGAGGGTGGTCGTACCGTTGGCGCCGGCGTCGTCGCCAAGATCCACGAGTAAGGAACAGAGTTATGGCAGGTCAGCGCATTCGCATTCGACTCCGGTCTTACGACCACGCGACATTAGATAGCTCGGCTGGCGAAATCGTCCGGACGGCTCGGCGTACAGGGGCTTTGACCTCTGGCCCGGTGCCGCTCCCGACGCGCAAGCGTATCTATACGGTGTTGCGTTCGCCTCACATCGACAAGAAGTCACGTGAGCAGTTTGAGATTCGGGTTCACAAGCGGTTGATCGATATTACTCAGTCGAACCCGCAGACGATCGATGCTCTGATGAAGCTCGATTTGCCTGCAGGTGTCGACATCGACATCAAGCTTTAGTTGTTCGTCGCTTCCGTGAGCTTCGGCTCCTCCGGAAGCTAAGGAGAAACTTATGAAAGCCATTATCGGCAAGAAGATCGCAATGACACAGATCTTCGACAAAGATGGAAAGGCAGTCCCGGTCACCGTGATCGAAGCCGGTCCCTGTTTCGTGGTCCAAAAAAAGACCTCGGAAGTAGACGGGTACGAAGCGGTTCAGATCGGGTTCGATCCGGCCAAAGAGAAGCGGGTTACCAACCCCCTCAAAGGCCACTTTTCCAAAGCAGGCGTCAAACCTACTCGCGTGTTGAAAGAGTTCCGCGAAGCCACCGACATGGAAGTTGGTGCGAGCTTCGGTCCGGAGATCTTCGAAGTGGGTACGACGATTTCGATCACGGGCAAGTCCAAAGGACGCGGGTTCCAGGGTGTTGTGAAACGCCACGGTTACTCCGGCGGGCCTCAAACCCATGGTTCCAAGACGGGACGTATCCCTGGATCCATTGGTAACAGTGCTTATCCTGGACGCGTGATCCCCGGGAAGAAACTACCGGGCCATATGGGTGATGCTCAAATCACCGTGCAAAATTCTACGGTGATGGGTGTTGACGCAGAGCAAAACCTCATCTGGATCAAAGGTGGTGTTCCCGGAGCGCGGGGAAGCTATCTCACGATAAAGGCGACGGGCAAGTAGCCCCGAAGGAGATTGGCAATGAGTAAGGCGAAGCATTACAGCACCGACGGCAGCGTGAAGGGCGAGATCGATCTCCCCCAAGGCGCCTTCGGAGTTGAGCCGAACATGCACGTGGTTTGGGAGGCGGTGAAAACCTACCTCGCTAACCAGCGTCAAGGTAACGCCAGCACCAAGTCGCGTTCCTATGTGAGTGGCGGTGGTCGTAAGCCGTTCAAGCAGAAGGGTACGGGACGTGCGCGTCAGGGTTCTATCCGTGCTGCGCAGATGGTAGGTGGTTACACCGTGTTCGGGCCTCACCCGCGGAGTTACAACAAGACTCTGCCCAAAAAGATTAAGCGACTCGCTCTGACTTCGGTCATGAGCGCTCGCGCCCAAGACGGCAACGTGGCCGTGATCGATGAGCTTTCTCTCAACGATCCCAAGACCAAAACCATGATGGGTGTTTTTAATAACATGGAGTTGGGCGACCGCAAGGTTTGCTTGATCACCAAAGACTCCAATCCCAACATCTTTTTGAGTTGCCGGAACATTCCGGGCGTTTCCGTTTTGCCGCACTCGGCAATCAATGTCTACGACATGACCAATGCCGATGTGCTTGTGTTTACCGAAGGTGCTTTGAACGGCATTCAGGAGGTGTACGGCGGATGAGAAATCCACATGACATCATCGTCAAAGCCCTAATCACGGAAAAAGGTACGCGGATGCGCGAGGGAGGGAACAAGTTCCTTTTCGAGGTCAGCTCCGATGCCAACAAAATTGAGATCAAGTATGCGATCGAACAGATCTTCAGCGTTCATGTTGAAGAGGTTCGTACTCAGATGGTCATGGGCAAGATCAAACGTCTGGGTCGAAACCAGGGACGCCGTCCCAACTGGAAGAAAGCAATCATCACCCTCGCTCAGGGTGAAAACATTGATCTGTTCGAGCAAGTTTAACTTTAGTTACCAATGGAGATCGGGCTTAGTTTAAGCCCGGTAAGAGCCAGGAGATTTTCATGGGGCTCAAAAAGTTTAGGCCGGTAACGCCGGCCCAGCGCTATAAGACAGTTTCAGACTTTGCCGACATCACGACGTCAAAGCCTGAGAAGTCCTTATTGCGCCCGTTGAAGAAAACGGGTGGTCGCGATCATCACGGACACATTTCGTCGTGGCATCGCGGAGGCGGGCACAAACGTCGTTACCGTGTCATCGACTTTCGTCGGAACAAACGAGGGATCGAGGCTCGCGTTGCGACCATCGAATACGATCCGAACCGTTCAGCACGCATCGCGCTTTTGGTTTACGCAGATGGTGAGAAACGATACATCTTGGCGCCTTTGGGTCTCCAGGTGGATCAGAAGCTCATGGCCGGACCAGACGCCGATATCCAAGTCGGAAACGCCTTGCCTATCAAGAAGATTCCCTTGGGTACGGTGCTCCACAACTTGGAGATGATTCCCGGTAAGGGCGGTCAGATCGCCCGCGGTGCTGGAACCGGAGCCACCTTGGTTGCCAAAGAAGGCGACTACGCTCAGATCAAGCTTCCGTCCGGAGAGGTTCGCCTCTTCCACGGCGAGTGCTACTGCACCATCGGTCAGGTTGGAAACATCGACCACGAGAACATTGTGATTGGTAAAGCCGGTCGGAGCCGTTGGCTCGGACGTCGCGGACATGTCCGTGGTGTGGCTATGAACCCGGTCGATCACCCCCACGGTGGTGGTGAAGGTCGTACTTCAGGCGGTCGCCATCCGGTCTCGCCTTGGGGTAAGCCTACTAAAGGCGCTAAGACCCGTAAGAAGAAGTCTTCGGATCGTCTCATCGTGAGACGCCGCAAGAAGAAGTAATTGGCCCTAAAGTACTGGGAACAGTAAATGGCACGTTCAATTAAAAAAGGTCCCTTCGTGGACGAGAAGCTCATGGTCAAGATCGACGCCATGAACAAGAAAAACGAAAAGAAAGTACTACGAACTTGGGCACGACGCTCAACCATCATTCCCGAGTTCGTCGGACACACCCTCGCGGTTCACAACGGGAACAAGTTCATCCCGATCTATGTGACGGAGAACATGGTGGGTCATAAATTAGGTGAGTTTGCCCCTACGCGCCTTTTCCGCGGACACGCGGGAAGCGATAAGGGTGGGAAAGTTCGCTAGATAACGCTCCTCAATTGAGGTTGCGGACACTTAGAGATATCAGCGAATAGGAGTAGATGGACATGGAAGCTCGGGCATTAGCACGATACGTGAGAGTGGCGCCACGGAAGGTGAACCAACTTCTCGATCTCGTGCGAGGACAAGACGTCGAGGCAGCCCTCGTCACACTGACGTTCTCGAAACGACACGTCTCTCGGCAGGTAGAGAAGATTATGCGTTCGGCGGTTGCAAATGCCGTTCAGGCAGAGTCCAACCTCGATGTTGAAGATTTGTACGTCAAGGAAGCCATTGTGGGTCCCGGACCCATCATGAAGCGTTGGTTGCCGCGGGCTCAGGGTCGAGCGACCCCGATCATGAAGCGGACGAGCCATATCACAATTGTCGTTGCCGAAAAGTCGGACCGACCAAAACCGAAATTCAAATCGGGTCGGGCCGCACGCCGCGCTGGTAGCCGGCGCAGCGCCTAGAAGTTTTACGGAGGAAACTGTGGGTCAAAAAACAAATCCAATCGGTTTACGATTGGGAATCGTAAAAACCTGGGACTCCCGTTGGTTTGCACGAAAGAATTACGCCGATTTGCTTTCGGAAGACATCAAGGTGCGCAAGTACCTGCTCAAACGTCTTTCTAATGCAGCTGTCTCCAAGGTTGTGATTCAACGGGCTGCCAATAAAGTCACGGTGAATATTGCGACCGCCAAGCCTGGTTTGGTGATCGGTCGTCGCGGTTCCCAAGTGGATCAGCTTCGCGACGAGCTGAATCACCTAACCGGTAAGGAGATCTACATCAACATCGATGAGATCAAGAAGCCCGATGTCGACGCATCGCTTGTAGCGCAGAACATTGCTCGCCAGCTGGAAGGACGTGTGTCTTTCCGCCGGGCTATGAAGAAAGCCATTCAAGCTGCCATGCGTTCGGGTGCCGAAGGCATTCGGGTTCACGCGTCGGGTCGCTTGGGTGGAGCCGAAATGGCTCGCAGCGAGTCTTATCGTGAGGGACGGGTACCGCTTCATACCCTTCGTGCAGATATCGATTTTGCCCGTGCCACGGCCTTCACGACCTATGGCACATGCGGCGTAAAGGTTTGGGTTTTCCACGGCGAAATTTTGCCGGGCGAGAACCTTAGTGGAAACACAAAGACCCTGACCAAGGGTGCTCCCGCCGCCAAGCGCTAGCGGGAAGTAAACAGGAAAGAATAGGAAAGAGACATGCTCAGTCCTAAACGAGTCAAACGGAGAAAGCAGATGCGAGGCCGCCTCACCGGCAAGGCCTATCGCGGTAGCAAGATCAGCTTTGGTGAGTTTGCCCTGCAGGCCCTTGAGCCGGCATGGATCACAAACCGTCAAATCGAAGCTGCTCGTGTGGCGATTACGCGTCATGTTAAACGTGGTGGAAAGCTCTGGATTCGGATCTTCCCCGACAAGCCGCTTACGCAGAAGCCGGCCGAAACCCGTATGGGTAAGGGAAAAGGTAGCCCCGAGCATTGGGTTGCGGTTGTGAAACCGGGCCGGGTGATGTTCGAGCTTGAGGGAGTCTCTAAAGAGTTGGCCCAGTCCGCGATGCGACTTGGCGCAGCCAAGCTTCCCATCAAAACCCGATTCCTTGATCGCACTGAAGAGTTGGGAGACTAAGAAGATGCCTCGCGAAGAAATGATTTTTCATGAAATGACGCCGGAAGATGTGGCGGACAAAGTCGAAGAGCTCAAGGCTGAGCTGTTCAACCTCCGTTTTCGGAATACCATGCGTCAGTTGGATAACCCGCTCAGCATTCGGGACGTGCGCCGCGACATCGCGCGCTGCAAAACCGCGTTAGCCGAGCACAAGATGGGTCTCCGAACCCTTATTACGGACAAAGACTAGTCCTGGGTTCATAGGGAGAGGAAACGAACGTGGAAAGAAATCGAAGAAAAGTTCGCCAGGGTCGAGTAATGAGCGACAAGATGGACAAAACCGTTGTGGTTGTTCTTGAGCGCTTGGTTAAGCACCCTGTGTACAAGAAGTACATTAAGCGCAAAAAGAAGTATGCCATTCACGACGAGCAGAACAGCGCTCGTACCGGAGATACGGTTCGCTTCATGGAAGCGCGCCCTATGAGCAAGTCCAAGCGGTGGCGTCTAATCGAAATCATCGACCGGGCCAAGTAGGAGGCTGACATGATTCAAATGCAAACCATGTTGACCATCGCAGACAACTCCGGAGCGCGCACAGCACGTTGTATTCACGTGTTGGGCGGTACTCGGCGTCGGTATGCGCGGGTTGGCGATATTGTTGTCGCGGCCGTGCAAGATGCCATCCCCGGTGGTGGTGTCAAGAAGGGCGACGTCGTTAGAGCGGTCGTTGTCCGCACTCGCAAAGAATTTCGTCGGAAAGACGGTTCCTATATTCGCTTCGATGAGAACGCAGCCGTGTTGCTCAACGACGGTGGCGAACCTCGCGGAACCCGTATTTTCGGCCCTGTAGCTCGTGAGCTGCGCGAAAAACGATTCATGAAGATCGTCTCGCTGGCTCCCGAAGTGCTCTAGAAGGTAAGTGCTATGCCACGTTTAAAAAGAGAAGACCGAGTTTTGGTTATTTCGGGAGATGACAAAGGCAAAGAAGGACGTGTTCTTGCCGTATTTCCCAAGAAGAATCGGGTGCTGATCGAAGGCGTCAACATGATCAAACGCCATACCAAGCCCAACCAACAAAATCAGACAGGCGGCATCATCGAGAAGGAGGCACCTATTCATGTCTCCAATGTACGAGTGATCTAAGTTTAGGAGTTCGGGAAGTGGAAACGAACATACCGCGTAAGCGCACAGATTATATCGATCGGGTAAAACCGGAGTTGATGAAGCGATTCAACTACATCAACCCCATGCAGGCCCCCAAGTTTGAAAAGATTGTCCTCAACATGGGCATCGGTGAGGCCACCCAGAACGCCAAATTAATCGACGGTGCCGTAAATGAGCTCAGCCTCATTGCCGGCCAGAAGCCGTCGGTGCGTCGCGCCAAGAAATCAATTGCTAACTTTAAACTCCGCGAAGGCGTACCGATCGGGGTGGCTGTGACCCTCCGTGGCCGTCGGATGTGGGAGTTTTACGATCGTTTTGTCAGCGTCGCTATTCCTCGGATTCGTGACTTTCGCGGGTTCTCAAACAAGTCTTTCGATGGGCGTGGGAACTACAACGTTGGTATTACCGAGCAAATCATTTTTTCCGAGATCGACTACGACAAAGTCGACAAGATTCGTGGCCTGAACGTGACCATTGTCACCTCAGCCAAGACCGATGAAGAAGCGCTGGAGCTCCTGAAGCTGATGAAATTCCCCTTCCGGAATCCCTCATCGGGTCAGGGCATGGCACAGGTCTAATTAGAGCAACAACCGAAAGGTTCTGGAGCAAAACGTGGCCAAGAAAGCCTTAATTGAAAAGTGGCAACGCAAACCAAAATTCAAGGTACGCGCCTACAACCGATGCAATCGGTGTGGCCGTCCGCGGGCTTACCTCCGCGATTTTGGACTTTGCCGTATCTGTTTCCGGCAACTTGCCTTAGATGGGCATATCCCCGGAGTCGTTAAATCAAGCTGGTAGTCAGCGTCTTTCGGTAGGCGCCAGACTGAGTTAACTCCCAAATGGAGTTGTTCTCAGATAGGCGAACCACCGAGAGAAAGGAGACCGTTTAATGTCGGTTAGTGATCCAATCGCCGATATGCTCACGAGCATTCGGAATGCCATCAACGCAGGACATCGTCGTGTCGACATTCCTTCGTCGGGCATCAAAAAGAATATTGCCGAACTTCTGCTTAAGCAGCGCTACATCAAGAACTACAAGGTTCTCGATGAGGGCGTTCAGGGAACCATTCGTGTTTACCTCAAGTTCAACGAGGAAACCGGTTCGGTAATCCGCGGCATCAAACGAGTTTCAACCCCAGGTCGCCGGGTCTACGTTGGGAAAGAAGACATCCCCCGCGTTCTCCGAGGGCTTGGTGTAGCAATTATTTCCACCTCAGAAGGGCTTCTGACCGACCGTGAAGCTCGTGATCGAGGTATCGGTGGCGAAGTGCTCGCCACGATCTGGTAAGGAAGGTTAGCCATGTCACGAGTGGGCAAACAGGTCATTACGATTCCAAGCGGGGTTGAGCTGAAGCTCGCCGGCCGCACTGTTTCGGCCAAGGGGCCGAAGGGACAGCTGTCCTACGACATCTTGGACGGAATCGAAGTTGAAATCGAAGGCGCGCAAGCCGAAGTCAAGCAGACCAAATCCGGGAAAAACGCCAATGCGTTTCACGGTTTGAGCCGCGCGCTTATTAACAACTTAGTGCTTGGTGTGTCCCAGGGGTTTTCCAAATCCCTTGAGATCATCGGCACCGGTTATCGCGCACAGGTTCAGGGAAAAAAGATCACTTTGGCCTTGGGTTTTAGCCATCCCATTGAGTACGCCCTTCCCGAAGGTATTGAAGCCAAGGTTGAAGGTCAGATTCTTACGATCAGTGGTATCGACAAAGCGGTGGTTGGCCAGGTGGCCGCTGAAATCCGTCGCTTCCGGCCCCCGGAGCCCTACAAGGGCAAGGGAGTTCGTTACACCACGGAGCATGTACGTCGCAAAGCGGGTAAATCCGCAACCGCCTAGGTTCTTGCATGTAGAGCTGCTGGCCAGAAATCAGCGGCCAATAAGGACATCAGAACAATGAGTAAAATTGCAGTTAAACGTCGCGAAGGTAGAATTCGCCGTCACCGCCGAGTTCGGAAGAAGATTGTGGGAACCACCGAGCGTCCCCGCCTTTGCGTAAAACGTTCGTTGAAACATATGTCGGCTCAAATCGTTGACGACACGACCATGAAAACCTTGGTCTCGGTAACGAGCGTCTCCAAAGAGCTTCAAGGCAAGCTTGGGGATAAGAGCAAGATTGAAGCCAGCAAGATGCTGGGTGTGCTTGTGGCCGAAAAGGCCAAAGCAGCAGGAATTTCGCAAGTCGCCTTCGACCGCGGTGGCTTTGTTTATCACGGTCGTATCAAGGCGTTAGCCGATGGAGCCCGCGAGGGCGGTCTGGAGTTTTAGGTATGGGGATGCGTCGCTTTAACAATCAGGACAGTGAATTCACTGAGAATCTGGTCCAGATCAACCGTTGCGCAAAAGTCGTAAAGGGTGGTCGTCGGTTCAGCTTCAACGCCATTGTCACGGTTGGAGACAAACAAGGACGAGTCGGAATCGGCTTGGGTAAAGCCAACGAAGTCGCCGACGCCATTCGGAAGGCCACCGAGAATGCCAAGCGCGGTATGGTTCGCATTCCGTTGGTGAAGGGAACGATTCCCCACGAGGTGATTGGACGTTTCGGTGCAGGTCGTGTGCTTTTGAAGCCGGCCACCCCGGGTACCGGTGTGATTGCCGGTGGTCCGGTGCGTGCGGTGCTTGAAGCTGCCGGTGTAGAGAACGTTCTTTCCAAGTGCTTGGGTTCCACCAATCCGCATAACGCGGTCAAGGCAACCTTCAAGGCTCTGACGGAATTGCGTCGGGTCGAGGATGTGGCCAAGGAACGCGGCACCTCAGTCGAACACATTATTGGATTCAAGCGGGCTCCCGAAGCTGCCACCGAAACCGTAGCGGTTGAAGTAGCGGCCGAGGCACCTGCCGATACGGAGAGTACCGATGGCTAATCAGGTCAAAATCACTCAGGTTCGTAGCGCCATCAATCGAGAAGAGTCCCAGAAACGCACCATTAAAGCGTTGGGAATTCGCGGGCTTAACAAACCCGTCATCAAAAACGACTCGCCCCAGATCCGCGGCATGATCTACAAGGTCCGCCACATGGTGAAGGTCGAAGAGGTCTAAAGATGAATCTCCAAGATTTAAAGCCTTCAAAAGGCTCAACCAAGAATCGCAAACGCATTGGACGCGGCCAAGCGTCGGGACAGGGCTGTACCTCCGGTAAGGGTACGAAGGGACAGAAGTCCCGCTCCGGTTACAGCTTCCGACCCTGGTTTGAAGGTGGTCAGATGCCCCTTCAGCGTCGTACGCCAAAACGCGGCTTTGTGAACATCCACGCCAAACCCTCTGAAGCGGTCAACGTATCGCGGCTGGTTGGTTTTGGTGGTGAGGTGGTTACCGCCGAAGTGTTGGCCGAACGCGGTCTTATCAACAACCCCAAGTGTCGTCTGACGATCCTGGGTAATGGTGAGATCGGTGAGCCGGTCACCGTGCGTGCACACAAGTTTTCGCCCTCCGCCAAGCAGAAGATCGAAGCTGCGGGTGGAACGGCCGAAGTTATCGTGCCTCCGAGACGCTACAAGCGTTTGAAGAAAAAATCGGAGCGCCCGAAAAAAGCTTAACGGTTCAAACCGTTCGAGGAAGTAGATGCTTAACAAACTGCAGAACGTATTCAGCATTCCCGAGCTGAAAAAACGGATTATTTTCACTGGTGCGATGCTCATTGTGTATCGCTTGGGTGGTCATATCCCTACGCCCGGGGTCGATGGTGCAGCACTTAAGGCGTACTTTGCTCAAAATCAGGGTACCCTGTTTGGTCTTTATGACATGTTCGTAGGGGGTGCTTTTGAGCGCGCCACCGTGTTTGCCCTCGGCATCATGCCGTATATTAGCGCCTCGATTATCATTCAGCTCTTCGGAGCGGTGATTCCCTATTTTGAGCGTCTTCAAAAAGAGGGTGAAGAGGGTAGGAAGAAGATTACGCAGCTTACTAGGTATGGAACCGTCTTTTTGGCGGCCATCCAGTCCTTCGGTATTGCGATCTTCTTGCAGAACCTGAATGCGCAGGGAAGTACCCCCGTGGTACCCAATACCGGAGTCGGATTTATTCTTCTCACGGTGCTTACCCTGACTGCAGGTACGATCTTTATCATGTGGCTGGGTGAGCAGATCACCGATCGTGGGATTGGAAACGGTATTTCCCTTCTCATTACGATCGGGATTATCGCCATGTACCCGAACGACATCCTGAACACGCTTCGTGCCTGGACGGCGGGTCAGTTCAACATTCTCGAGCTTATTATTCTGGGCTTGGTGCTTCTTGGAGTAACCGTCCTTGTGGTCCTGATGGTGCTCGGGGTTCGAAAAATTCCAGTTCAGTACGCCAAACGTGTGGTTGGTCGAAAGATGTATGGCGGGCAGAGTACGCATATCCCGCTTCGGGTGAACACCGCCGGTGTTATGCCTATCATTTTCGCCCAGTCGATTATTGCTTTTCCGGGTACGCTGGCCGCGTTATTCCCGGGTAACGACATCATGGCAGCTATTCAAACCTGGTTTTCGCCAGGGGCGGCACCTTACGTCATTATCTATGGCGCCATGATCGTGTTCTTTACCTACTTCTACACCGCGATCATCTTGAATCCGGTGGATCTCGCAGACAACATGCGGAAGTACGGTGGTTTCATTCCGGGTATTCGTCCGGGTAAGAAAACGGCTGAGTATATTGATCTGGTGTTAACCCGGATCACGTTGCCAGGGTCAATCTTCCTGGCGTTTATCGCTATTTTGCCCGATATCATGATCGCCAAGTTTGGAGTTCCGTTCTACTTTGGCGGTACCGGACTCCTGATTGTGGTCGGGGTTATGTTAGACACCATGAGTCAAATCGAGTCTCATTTGCACATGCGTCATTACGACGGCTTCATGAAAAGCGGCAAGATGAGGTCGGGGAATACTCGATGAGGGTTGTCTTCCTTGGTCCACCAGGGGTAGGCAAAGGTACACAAGCTTCGATTTTCTGCCGGAACAATGACTTTCGTCATATTTCCACGGGAGAGTTGTTGCGAAATGCCTTAGAACTCGATGGTGAGATGGGTCAGAAGATTCGCAAGTTTATGGAAGCAGGTGATCTCGTTCCCGACGATCTGATGTTGGGAATGATTGAGTCAGCTCTCGTAGATGAGCAGAACGGTGTTGTGTTCGACGGCTTTCCGCGAACCGAGGTACAGGCCCGAGGCCTAGATGACCTCTTGGAAAAACGTAACGAACGCGTCGATCGGGTAGTGTTGCTGATCGCGGACGAGGCCGAAGTGATTCGGCGAGTACTCGCCCGGGGCCGAAGCGACGATACGCTTGAGACGGTACGGCATCGGTTTGAAGTTTACGACGCAAGCACGGCGCCTCTCATTGAGTACTACCGTGAGCGCGGCACGTTAAGAGAAGTCGATGGCATGGGTGCCATCAGCGAGATTCAAGAGCGAATTCACAACGCTCTGATGGATGACGGTTCGGCAAACGGCCGAAGCGCAGGTTGATTGAAGGAAACTGGAGCAAGCTATGGTGACATTGCGAAGCAAAGACGAAGTCGACAAAATTCGTCACTCTGCCCAAATTGTGGCGGGGACGCTTCAGTTGCTAAAAAGCATGGGAGCCCCCGGGGTTGATACCGGTGATATGGACAAGAAGGCTGAAGAGTTCATCCGCGACAACGGCGGTGAGCCTTCCTTCCTTGGTTATCACGGGTTTCCGGCCTCCACCTGTATTTCCATCAACGAAGAAGTAGTTCATGGCATTCCCGGTCGTCGCATCATTCAAGAAGGCGACATTGTGGGTGTCGACGTGGGAGTCTACAAGAATGGCTATCACGGCGACGCGGCGCTCAGCTTCCCTATTGGTGAAGTATCCGAGCGAGCCAAAGAGCTGCTGAAAGTAACCGAGGAAAGCCTCCTCAAGGGGATCGAGGCTTTTCGTCCCGGAAATACTCTGGGCGATGTGGGACATGCAGTGCAGTCCCACGGAGAAAAACACGGATTTGGAATTGTGCGCAGTCTCGTCGGTCACGGGATCGGTACAGAGATGCACGAAGATCCCCAGGTTCCGAACTACGGGAAACCAGGTTCAGGACTGAAACTCAGAGCGGGTATGGTTTGCGCCATCGAGCCGATGCTTACGGTCGGCGATCACGATGTGAAAACCCTATCCGATCATTGGACGATTGTTACGCGAGACGGATCGCTAGCTTGTCATTTCGAGCACACGGTGGCCTTAACCGAAAACGGCCCCGAGATCCTGAGCGTGGTTCCAACTGGAGAAAAAGTCAGCGCCGACTAGGCAAGTTAAATTGATTTTGGGCCTGTTGGTTCGGGGCTAAGCTCCGGAGGAAGCTAAGATGAAAGTAAAAGCAAGCGTAAAACCGATGTGTGACAACTGTAAGTTGATTAAGCGTCGAGGTGTTGTGCGGATCATCTGCACAAATCCTCGTCACAAACAACGGCAAGGATAGGGGAAAGACGAGTGGCACGTATTGCCGGAGTGGATCTCCCAAACGACAAACGAGTAGAAACTGCACTGACCTACATTTTTGGTATCGGTCTCACTACCGCTAAGAAGATTTTGGCGGCGACCGGTGTCAATCCCGACACTCGGGTGAAGGCTCTTTCCGATGAAGATACGGGTAAGCTCCGTAACGAAATCGAGAGCAAGTACCGGGTTGAGGGTGCGCTTCACACCGAAGTGCAAATGAACGTCAAGCGGCTTATGGATATTGGCTGTTACCGAGGGCTACGGCACCGTCGTGGTTTGCCCGCTCGCGGACAGCGTACAAAGACCAACGCGAGAACACGCAAAGGTCCAAAGAAAACGGCCGGTTCGGGTCGTGCCAAGCTCACCAAGACTTAAACCGATATCGATTTAAGTTTTCGGACTTGAGTTTAAGGAGGAATCGTGGCCAAAGGTAAAGGCACGAAGAAGAAAAAAGATCGCAAAGTACCGGTCAACGGCGTAGCGCACATTAAAGCTACGTTCAATAACACGATCGTCTCGATCACCGACCCCGATGGCAACGTTGTTGCGTGGGCCAGTTCGGGGATGACCGGTTTCAAGGGAAGCCGTAAGAGCACCCCTTTTGCTGCTCAGCTTGCCGCTGATAAAGCAGCCAAAGAGTGTCTCGATGCGGGCATGCGAAAAGTCGAAGTCATGGTTAAGGGACCCGGAGCCGGCCGCGAAGCCGCCATCCGTTCCTTGGCTGCGGCCGGACTCGAGATCGTCGCTATTCGCGACGTCACCCCGATTCCGCACAACGGCTGTCGCCCGCCCAAACGGCGTCGCGTATAACAAGCGTATAGGGCTAGAGCCCGGCGCCCACGGTAAATCGGCTTTGGCTGAGGTGCTCGTGGATAACGCTTTTTCGGGCTCTTTATTTGAAGAAGGTTCTGGGGAATCCAGGACGCAAGAGAACCATTACGGAGGTTCTAGGTAAATGGCGAGATATGTCGGAGCACGTTGTCGACTTTGTCGACGAGAGGGTGAAAAGCTTTTCCTGAAAGGGGATCGCTGTCACACAGATAAGTGCGCCATGGAACGGCGCGCATACCCTCCCGGAGAACACGGTCGGGACCGTCGCATTAAAGTTACAAACTTCGGATTGCAGTTAAGAGAAAAGCAAAAAGCGCGTCGTATCTACGGCATTCTTGAAAAGCAATTCCGGAACTATTTCCATCAGGCGGCTCGTCTCCCCGGAGCGACGGGCGAGAACCTCTTGCAGATTCTCGAAACCCGTTTGGACAACCTGGTGTTCCGCTTGGGGTTTGCCTCCTCGCGGCCTCAGGCCCGTCAGTTAATTCGTCACGGACACGTCAGTGTAAACGGCCGGAAGCTTGATATTCCTTCCGCTCGTTTGCGGGCTGGCGATGTGATCAGCGTCCGCGAATCCAGTCGCAACATTGTTCCTATTGAACATGCGGTGGAAACGCGCGGCGGTCGCGACTTGCCGGAGTGGTTAGCAGCCAATACGAAGACCTATCAGGGTCAGCTGTTAAGCCTTCCTACGCGCGACACGATCCCGGTCACGGTTCAAGAGAACTTGATCGTCGAGCTTTACTCGAAGTAGTCCGAGCAATTCGCCTGAGCAGGGCACGAAGGCGTCTTAATTTTTATAAGCCTTTATTAGGGAGATGTAGAGCATGAAGTGGAAAAATCTCCAGATGCCAAAGCGCATCGATTTGGATGAAGCCACCGCAAATGATCGCTATGGACGGTTCGTGATTGAGCCTCTAGAGCGAGGATTTGGCTTAACGGTGGGTAACTCGCTTCGGCGTGTGTTGCTCTCCAGTTTGCAGGGAGCAGCCATCACGGCCGTGAAAATTGAAGGTGTGTTGCACGAGTTCAGCTCGATCCCTGGCGTCCTCGAAGACGTTAGCGAGATCATCCTGAACCTGAAGCAAATGCGCTTTAAGCTTCACGCCGATCACAAAATTAATGCCCGCTTCCAGAAAGCTGGAAACGGCGAGTTGAAAGCGGCCGATCTTCAGGCCGATCCGGGTCTCGAAGTTTTGAACCCGGATCTTCATGTCGCCAGCCTCAACGGTGAGGGAATGGTCGAGATGGAACTGGAGATTTCCGGTGGTCGGGGCTATGTGCCGGCCGATCAGCAGCAAGAAGAACGTTCGATTGGAGTGATTCCGGTCGATGCTAACTTCTCGCCCATCCGGAAGGTCAACTTTGAAGTCGAGAACACTCGCGTGGGTCAGCGCGTCGACTTTGACAAGCTAACCATTGAAGTGTGGACCGACGGCAGTATTCTGCCGAAGGACGCCATCGCCTATGCCGCGATGATCCTCAAAGATCACTTCAAGATGTTTGTCGAGTTCGAAGAGCCGATCGTCACCGAGGTGGTGGAAGAAGTCGATCAAGAGAAAATGCGGATTCGTTCCATGCTCGACAAGACGGTCGAAGAGATGGAACTGTCGGTTCGCTCCGCGAACTGTCTCCGTGCTGCGGATATCAAGACCATTGGTGACTTGGTTGTGAAACCCGAGTCCGCCATGCTCAAGTACCGCAACTTTGGTCGTAAGTCTTTGAAAGAAATTAGCGATATACTGACTGAAATGGGACTCCGTTTCGGTATGGACATCACGCCTTACCAGGTAGCAGCGCGGAAACGCGAAGATGCCCCGTCTCCTATGAGCGGTCCGGTTGGCGGTAGCATGGACATGACGGGTGATTCAGTCCCGTCCAGTGAGCCTGGTGAGACGGAAAACGGCGCCGAAGAGGCGGCCACCACGGGCGGAAGCGGCGACGACGTCTAGTCGTCCGGCGGACAAAGATCCACCGCATCGTGGAAAAGAGGATAATGCTATGAGACACCGAAAATCAGGACGCCAACTCAGCCGGACAGCTTCGCATCGACGCGCGCTTTTGCGTAACTTGGTGACCGAACTGTTCCGTCACGAGCGGATCGAAACCACCGAAGCCAAAGCCAAAGAAGCACGGCGGGTGGCCGACCGTATGGTGACGCTTGCTAAGCGTGGCGACCTTCATGCTCGTCGCCAGGTCGACAGCTATCTTCAGAGCAAAGAAGTGACGAAGAAGTTGTTTTCGACCATTGCCCCTTGGTATGCCGAGCGCAATGGTGGTTACACCCGAGTGCTGAAAACTCGTCATCGTCTTGGTGATGGCGGCGAAATGGCCTTCCTAGAGCTCGTCAAAACCGAGGAGCAGATGGAGGCGGATCGTCAGCGCGAGCGGGAAGCCGCCGAGGCTAAGGCAAACAAGGCAGCTGAAACTGCCGAAGCGAACGCCGCCGCCCAGCAGGGTTAGCCCTTTTCGGTTAGAGCAGAGTTAGGGAAAGCGCCCGGATTGATCCGGGCGCTTTCTTCATGCCCGGAATCACCCAGGCCTCAAAGTGGCGGATTTGGTGAAAGAGCGGTATCGTTGAACCGATACTGAGTGTGTAAGCCTCATTAACCTATTCACTTGGAAGCTCTGTGATCCCCAAACCCGCGCCTTCATCATCCTTCTCCGAGTCCCTCGCTTAACCCCATGCGCATCGCGATTCTGGTTAATAGCCTCCCGCCACGCTCCATTGGTGGCGCCGAGATTCAGGCGGCCTCAACCGCCGTCCGTCTTGCGGAACGGGGGCATGAGGTTACGGTATTTGCACGGGCCGTCCCCGGTGACACAGCCGGGGCTGAACTAAAGGATGGAGTGACCTGGGTCCGAACGAAAACGGCTCCTGTGCCGGGTTTGAGCTTCTTTGCTCATATTCTCGCCTTCAAGCGGGATTGGAAGAAGCACGGCGGCCCCCAAAGCGATGTCATCCTGGCCTACCAACTGGTGATCAACGGTGTTCTTGGCGCGCGGGTCTCCCAGGGCAAGATTCCCCTCGTGAGCTGGGTGCGCAGTGAGCTCGAAATCGAGAGCCAGGGCCTGAAGTATCGACGTCTGTCTCCGTGGGTTATTCGAAACAGCACGATTGTTCTGGCTCAAACAAAAACCTTGGCCGAGAAAGTGCGAGGCTTCTGCAAAGAGCACAAGGTCCCCAATCCCAAGGTAAGGGTTCTTCCGAACGCGATTGCCCTCAAAGAAGAGCCCACTTACGATAATCGATCCGGGCTGGTCTTTCTTGGGCGCCTCGTGAGTCACAAGGGAGTCGAAGTTCTTCTCGGAGCTTTAAAAAGAGTATCTTCTTCGCCCCGGCTTCGAATGTTGGGCGACGGTCCCCTCCGGAGTGAGCTTCAGGCCAAAGCCAAAGGATTGAATGTGACCTTTGAAGGCGCGGTGGCTCCCAAGGACGTGTCGAAAGCTCTTGAAGGCGCGCGGGTCTTGGTCTCTTCGTCTTGGACCGAAGGATTTCCAAACGCAATCCTTGAAGGTATGGAACGAGGTATCCCGATTGTGGCTACCGCCGTGGGTGGGGTCACGGATGTGGTTGAAGATGCCATCACGGGTTACTTGGTGAAAGCGGGGGATGAGGAAGCCCTTGCGGCCAAGATGGAATTGCTTTTAGAGGATGATGATCTCTGGGAATCCATGGCTCGAGCCGCGCGGGCAACTGCCGAGACCTACAGTTGGGAAACCCATCTCCAAGAATTAGAAAACGTGCTGAAAGATGCGATATCGGGCACCTGAGCCCATTTTGAGTGAACATAGCTACTCTAACTTTAGCTACCTATTCACCTACAAACGCTCAGCGGGTGGCTACCGCTCAGCCGGTGGCTGCCACCACGAAGTCTTCCCCTAACACCTTGTCCAAAATGACTCCCAGTCGAAATGCGTCTTCTCTTGAGAACACCAGGGGTGGCTTTAGCTTCAGGACGTTGTGATCGGGACCGTCGGTGCTGATTAGGATTCCATGATCCCGCATACGTTCGGCGACGTAGGAAGCAACTTTCGGAGCCGGGGTTTTGGTTTCGCGATCGAGAACAAGTTCCACCCCCGCGAAGAGGCCGAGTCCCCGCACATCACCAACCACCGCATGGGACTTGAGTTTCTTAAGCTCGGAGATGAGAAGTGTACCGACTTCAAGAGCATGCGCTTGAAGGTTCTCTTCCTGAATCACGCGAAGCACTTCACGACCCACCGCACAAGACACAGGGTTCCCGCCGAAAGTGTTGAAGTACTCCATACCGTTGTCAAAGGAAGCGGCAATGTCAGGTGTGGTCACCACGGCGGCCAGGGGATGCCCATTCCCGATTGGTTTTCCCATAGTGACGATGTCGGGAACCACGCTTTGAGTTTCAAAGGCCCACATGTGAGACCCAACCCGACCAAAACCAACCTGGACTTCGTCGGCAACACAGAGGCCTCCGAAGGAGCGGACGCGTCCGTACATTTCTCTCAAGTAACCATCGGGGAGCACGATCTGTCCACCGCAGCCCAGAAGAGACTCGTGAAAGAAGGCGGCGACCTCGCTCCCTTCTCTCCTAAGCCTCGTGAGCATGTGCTCCGCATCCTGGGCGTATTGTTGCCCCAGGTTGCCGGTTTGGTACTTCCCTCGGTAAGGATCCGGAAGGTCGAGGGTGTGCACATAGTCCGGCGGCCCCTGTCCTCCCTTTGCCTTGTGTTTGTAGGGGCTCATGTCGATGAGAGTGCTCGTGTGGCCATGGTAGGCGGCATCAATGACAAGAACATCCCGCCGATGGGTGTGGGCTCGAGCCAGCCGCAGAGCAAGTTCATTGGCCTCACTACCCGTGCAGACAAGAAAACAAACGGATAGAGGCTCGGGAAACGTGGCCGTTAGTTCACGTGCGTATTCTAAGATCGTTTCATGCAGATAGCGGGTGTTCGTGTTCAATACGGACGCTTGTCGCTTCAATGCGTCGACCACCTTGGGATGGGCGTGGCCGACATGACACACGTTGTTGACCCCGTCGAGATAAGAGCGCCCCAGGTGATCGTAAAGGTACTGTCCCTTGCCACGGACAATCTTCAGGGGCTTCCGATAAGAAACGCTTAGGTTTCTGCCCAGGATTTGTTCCCGTTCGTGCATCAGAGTTTCTGCATCCAACTCGGGTTTTGGAAAACGGGCTTCGGGAATGCGGAGAAGCAAGTTCGGATCGGGACAGATGGCTTGCCAGAGATCCTTTCCCGCCGGAGTGCAGACGCCAGGAAAGTCTCCTTCAATTCCCAGGCGATCTAAAATAATTTGAAAGTGCGTGTGTGGGGGCCAGTCGCCATTCACTTTGAGATCGCCCATGGTCCCGACTTCATCCCCCGCCTTCAAGGATTGGCCAACCGTCAGGTTGTCGAGGCTGTTTAGGGTAAGGTGACCATAGAGGGTGTAGAACGTTACCCCGTCCAGTTCATGCTCGAGAATGACCGTGGGTCCGTAGTCTCGAGGAAAGTTATTGTTTTGAAGACTCCGCACGATGCCGTCGAGAGGTGTCATCACGGGCGTATCAACCGGAGCAAACAGATCCATACCTAAGTGCACGGTGCGCGGCTCACCATAGACGGGATCGTTGAAAGCTTCGGTGGCGTAGAGCAATCGAGCCTCCCCGTAGCGCCCTACTCCATAAGGTGCGGCGGCTGCTTTCTGAATGGCGAACATCTTTTCCGTCCATTCCGCCATATCCTCCGGGTTACCGATTTCGCCGGAGAGGAGATTCCCCACGCTCAGGTCGAACACGTGGGCTTTTGAAGGGTCGCCCGCTACCACCGGTTTTACCTTGGTTTTGGATAGGGCGTTCAGAAGTTTCTTTGAATGAGGAATCGGCTCGAGACCACAGGCCTGACGAAAAGCCAAGTGAGCCAACCCTTCGGGCATGGCTGCAAACTTTTGAAGAAGGTTCCAGGCTGGCTCCGAAGTGACTGAGAGGTACTTGTTCGCCGGCTCCTGAGCCTGCTGGAATGCGGACACACTCACACTGGTGGCCAGACGGAGGACAACCAGTGGAAAAAGAGCTTCAAGTTCCTGATCTGAAAGGGGGCGCTCCTCATGAAAACGACGAACCACTTCTCTGGCCATGGTGAGCGGGCTCTTCTTCTCGAGCATGATGTAGGCGCAAGCAATGGCAAGCTCGGCCACGGTCCAAGACTGGGTCATGTCGCCGAAGTCGATAAGACCAACGACTTTTCGTGGTTCAAAACCGGTGTCTCGGGGGTGAATCTTGTTGACGAGAATGTTGTGGTCGTTGGCATCGCCATGAATCACCGATTGGGGAAGCTCGGGCGCCAAACGCTGGACTTGATTCCAATACTGCAGGGCCCAGTCGAGAGTGCTGTTCTTGTCGCTGTCGTTGATGGTCTGCCGATGGTCTTCGATCGTCTTTTCAGCTTGGCGTAGATCCCAATGGAGGTCGCGGTCCTGAGCCGGGTGAGAAAAGTCTTTCAGGGCATTTGTTAGCCGCCCGAGAACGGAACCCAAATGACCCATAAGCTCCCGATTGTGGGGCCTAGCTTGGGCGAGCGGAGTCCCGGCGACGTAAGGGGAGAGCCGGATGTGAAGCTTGGTTCCATTGAACTCCACATCACACAGCGTATGTCCATCTTTGGCGGCTACTGGGACCGGCGTGGTAATCCCAATGGGCTTGTTTGCAAGGTGGAGCATGGTTGCGTTTTGGAGGTCCAAAGCCTCCTTGGGTTCGAAGGGATTGGCCACCTTGAGGACGAAGGTTCCCTCTTCTGTCTCTATGAGAACGTTTTGATCGCGGTCACTTGGGAGCGCCGTGTAGCTTTCCACTTTGAGGGTCATGTACTCGGAGAGAGCTTTTAGGATTTGATCCATGCCCACCTGAGGGCGATTTGCAGCTATCGGGTCCATGGTTGCTCTGTCCTCAACTCTTCTTCTTGGCCACGGCCGTGGTTCTTCCGCCGATGGTCATGAACTCTATGGGCTCGCCCTCGTAGGTCTTGGCGCCTTTGGTTTTTCCCCACCGGTAGTGGAATAGCCAGTTCTTGGGAAAGCGAGAATCGTCGGCCCGGACGCTCACCGCCTTCTTAATGATGCGCCGAAGGGAAGTCAAAAGAGCCTTCACTTCAGGTTCGGTGAGAGTGTTCAGTCTACGTGTGGGGTGAATCTGAGTATGGTAAAGCACTTCGTCCGCAATCCAGTTTCCAACTCCGGCAAAAAGACTTTGGTCCAAGAGTGCCGCTTTGATGGGTGCTTTGCGTTTCCGAAGTTTCTGAATTAAGTCCACTTTTGGGGGAGGGTCCGAGAGAGGATCGTAACCCAGGCGAACGCAGGGCCGTTCCATCATGGGATCTTCTTGCAAGCGAATGCGTCCAAGTCGTCGGGAGTTGCTCATACCCAATCGGGTTCCGTCTTCCATGAGAAGTTCGGCTTTCCAGTATTTATGCCGTTCGCTTGTTTGCTCGTACACACGAAACGCACCCGTCATGCCAAAGTGAAACATAGGCCACGGACGTTCATCGAGTTCGAGCCAGAGGTACTTTCCCCTGCGTTTCGCCGAGGAGATAAAGCGCCCTTTCAGTTTCTTGGCGAAGGTCTGGTTGGAGACCCCCTCAAACACGATCTTGTCTGGTCGTGTGGCCACGGATCGGATGCGTTTTCCGACCACATGATCCTCCGCAAGTTGGCGCCAGTTCTCGACTTCGGGCAATTCAGGCATAGTTGATTTCCGCTCTTCTCCCCAGGGGCTCAGATATCCAGTAAGATCCTGATCCCGCTAATCTTACCGGTTTAGAACCCTCTGGAAAGGCCGATAACCACCTTCATGGGGACTTTTCTACGTTTTGTTGTGGGCGCCACTCTGTTCCTAAGTGTCATGGCCGCCTCAAGTCATAGTCAATCTGCAGCCACCGGCTTCGTTCAGAACCAGAGTTTGGGGAACCTGATTCAGGCCTCCCAAGCTCCGGATCAAACGCTGCGTTCCGAGGTGGCTGAAGTGAGCTCTGCGACCAAGGCGGTTACGAAACCGTTCTATGCGGTTGCTCCGGGAGAGCGCCGGGCGCTTTGGGTCGTACGCGATGCCATGACGTCGGTGAAGCTGATCGACAAAATGGTGGTCGATGCTCGCCAAGCTGGAGTGACCGATCTGTTTGTGCAGGTTCGTGGTCGCGGCGATGCCTACTACCTTTCCAAGACCGAACCGCTGCCCGCAACACTGGCTAAAAAGTTTGATCAGGGAAAAGGCTTTGATCCTTTGGAGCGCGTGCTTCAGCAAGCGCAGCCGGACATGCGGGTGCATGCTTGGATCAATACGTATCTTGTGGCGAGTAAGCCGGCCCACAAACTCCGCGACGGTCATGTTGCTTTAGAAAACCCCGAGTGGATTGCGCGCACCCCGCAGGGCAAATCGATGCTGCGTATGTCGCGGAGCGACTGGAAGCGCAACCTCACCGAGGGAGCGTACCTCGATCCGGCACACCCCAATGTAACGCCGTACATTCTTCGTCTAGCCGATGAGTTAACCCAAAAATATGCGCTCGATGGTTTGCACTTGGACTATGTGCGCTACCCGCACATGAAGGTGGGTTTCATTGAAGACGAATCCGAGCGCTGCGCCATGATCACTGATATGGTGCGCCAGCTGCGGATGCAAATGCGGATGACGCGCCCGGGCATGATTCTTTCGGCTGCGGTTAAACCAGATCCGGCGGGGGCACGATCTCGCTACGGCCAGGATTGGGTGCGCTGGGTGGAAGAAGACCTCGTGGACGTGGTGGCTCCTATGATGTATTCCCCGTCCATGAAGATCATGAAGGGCTATCTGCGCGATACAAAAGCGGCGGTGGATCCCTCACGCGTTTGGGCCGGGATTGCGGTGTATAACCAAAGCCTAGCCGCGGCCGAGCAGAAGATCCTCGAAGCCGAGATGGCGGGTATGGGAGGAATCTCCATCTTCTCCTATAACTCCGTTCCCCAAGGGGCCAAAGGCCTGAAAAGACTGAACGGACGCTAGGAAACCCCAACGCCCGTTCTGCCCACCAAATTAACTTTGTAGCTTGTCCCTACGCCTGCACTGGCTCCGACTCCGGAGTTTTCTTCCGCTGAAAGGGCTTCTTCAGCCAGCGACCGAAGCGTTCCATCACCCACAAGAACCGAATGCTGAAGTAGTAGAGGGGTGGCAAGAAGAGCAGAATAAGGATTGTGCTCGAGACCAAACCGCCAATGGAGGAGAGGGCTAAGTTCTCCCAAATGTCCTGTCCCTCAGCGTCGCCGAACTTAATCAGCAACGGCGCCAAACCTACGATGGTGGTTGAGCTGGTAAGGAGAATCGAGCGCAGTCGAATGCGCGTACCGCGAGCTACCGCGCGACGTAGGAGGTCGGCCCGCTCTGCACCTGGAAGCATGCGTAGGTTGCTGCCGCCAAGTTGTTTCCGCATGCCAGCGAACAAAGCGGCTTCGGACTCCGGGTCGCCTCCTAGTTTGGCTTTCAAGATCATGGCCGCTTCTTGTCGGAAGCGACTCACCAAGAGAATGGCGTTGTTCACCACAATGCCGAACAGGAGTACTAATCCGATCCGAGCCGACGAGTCGAAGGAGGAGTCGGTCCACCAGAAGGCCAAGAACACGCCGATCATGGCTAAGGGTAGAGAGAGTAAGACGAGAATCGGCAAAGAGACGCTCTCAAACAGTCCGGCCATGATCATAAAGATAAACGCCACGGCCAGAATGAGAGTGAGCTTAAGATCGGCTTCCTCTTCTTCGGTGAAGAACTGCTGGGTTGCCTCTTCTACTGTGTAGCCATAGGGTTTTTCAATGCCATCGACCGTATTCTTGATGTAGTTCCGACGCATTTTATCGGTGCCCACATATTCCCAATTTAGGAACATGGTGTAGCGCTGGTTCTCTCGGGTAATCGAACCCTTCACCGGTTGTTGTTCCAGTGTTACCAAGTCGATGAGTTTCACCTTTTCACCGTAGGCATTGGTGATGGTTTTCGAGGCCACATCGGAATACTGGATGGTTTCGGAATCGTTAAAGGCAAGCTGCATACGCTGTCGCTTACCCTCAACCAACATGGTCCAGGGAGTGTCCACCCCAAGCAGTCGACGAACGTAGCCCACAAGCTCAATCACCGATAGGTTGTGCTCGGCCAGAGCCTCGCGATCGATGGTGAGAACGGTTTCGTCTTGGAAGGAACGATCGAACCGCCTACCGCTGGTAACCCGCTCTTTCCTCACCCGGCGACTCTTACCAATATTGTCTAGGGTGTCCTCCGCCATTTCGTTCAGAGTTCGGGAGTTGTAACCCGTCATCTTGATGAGTGAATTCAGAGCCGAGCCCGAGAACGGTCCCTTGAAGTAGGGGCGATCCGAGAAGCCACGAATGAAGATCGAAGCCCCACCGGTGGCATCCGCCACTTCCACCAAGGACAGCCGGTACTTGGTTGGATACTCGGTTTTCTTCAGGGCCTCATCGAACTCCACCCGCAAAATGGCCTGGTTTCCAAAGGTGGTTGAGGTCATGCGAGCTCCGTCTGGAATAGGGAGCAGCTCCTCTTCAAACTTGGCTAATTGTTCGGCGGTGAGAATGACATCGGTGCCCCCCGGCATTTCCAGATAAAGAAGCAGTTCCTCCATATCCGGCATTTGCCAGAACCCGCCCTTGATGACCTTGTTGGGATACACATCCACAAAACCCCAAACCACGAGCCCAATGATTGGAGGGAGAAGGACCCACCACAAACGTTGGCTTCGATCAAAGGCCCGCTCGAGCCAGCCCCGTTTCGATTCAAGGTCGGGGACCTCTTCCACAATGGAAAGAAGCTGATGGTTGCCGTCGAGTTCGTTGGGGCCATCGGGTGTTTTCTTCACCAAAGATTGCGCCCAGCCCTGGTTTAAAGCCACCGGGATCCATCCGAAGGCCACAAACAAGCTTGCGATCATGGCCGTGGCTACTGACACTGCAAGCGGAACATAGAAGAGAGCAAAGCGACCGGAAAGGAAGATAAAGGAGAGGAAAGCCACAATGGTGGTCAGGGTGGTGGTGAGAATGGGGAAGACCACCTCGTGGGTTCCTGCCACGATCATCTCGATCGCCACCTTCAGTTTGGCCTTACGAGAGAGCTTGGCGTCCTCGGCCTTTTCTAGAGCTTCGAGGCGGCGATGGATGGAATCCAACACCAGAATGCTGTTGTCGAGAATCAGGCCAAAGCAAACCGTAAGCCCGCTAATCGTGATGAAGTTCACCGAGAGTTTGAAGAAGTAAAACAGGCTCAGTGAAATCACAATCGCAAAAAGAATGGAGGCGATGACGATGCTGGTCAGACGAATTTGGCGAAGGCTGATGGCCAGAAGGATAAAGAGAATGGCCAAGATGGCCAGGCTTCGATATACCAGCTCAACCAATTTCTCGCGTAGCTCTTCTCCTTGATCGTTGTCGATGTGGAAGGAGGCCTCGAAAGGCAAGGAAGCTTCAATGGCAGGTAGGCCCGCTTTAAGCGTATTACTCACCGAAACCGTGTTGGCTCCCGATCGCTTTTCAACCGCAATCTGCACCACGTTGTTGCCGTTGGCGCGCACAAAATACTGAGGATCTTCGAAGTCTGGAATGACTTTTCCGAGCATGTAAAGGCGGTAGGTGGTTCCCATCCGGCGAGCCACTTCGGCTTGGGACAAGCGATTGATATCAACCCGATCTCTAAGTGCGACGAGCTTCTCTAAACCATCTTCGTAGATGACTCCGGCACCCCTCAGTTCATCGAGTTGATCTAAAGAGGCAAAGACTTCGTCGGCCGTGATGTTGTAGAGCTCAAGACGGTCCCTATCTAAAATGACCTTGTAGAGAGATCGGGCACCGCCCATGACCCGCGAATCGGCCACCCCTTCCAGGGCAAGAAGCTGGGGTTTGATCCAGGTTTCCGCCATCTCCCGAAGATCGTTGGGGGAGAGTTCCGACTCCATGCTAAAAGTGAAGAAATCTTCCGACTCAAATTCTTCGGGGACATAGGGAAGGAGCTGGGGCTGGCTTGCGTTCAAGGGAAGGTCGCGTCTGACCGCTCCCAGCTGTTCGTTCAACTCAACGCGCGCAAAGTCAATGTCCACATCGCGACGAAAGGAGACTTCCACTTGGGACTGACCCGACCGTGAAGTGGAGACCACCTTTTCAACCCCGTGCACCCGACCCACGGACTCTTCAATGGGTAGAGTAATCGACCGCTGGATGGCTTGGGGGGAAGCCCCGTTCCACTGAGTTTGAATGGTCAGGGTGGGCAGATCGACCTCGGGCAAGGCCTCAATCTTCAACTTAGGAAGGGCATAGATCCCCAAAACCACAAACGCAGTAAAGATCATCCATGTCGTAACCGGGTGGCGAACGAAATAGCGTGTCATTTACGAGACTCCCGGAGAGGGGGAGGGTTGGTTTTGAGGGGAGACTTCGGCTTCAAAGTCGTCATCGGTGGTTGAGGAACGACCGATCGAAATGCGGTGGGCGAGTTTGTACATGATGGGCGTGTAGATCAGGGTGAGACTCGTTGTCATGAGCAAGCCGCCGATGATGGTAATCGCCAAGGGGCGTTGCAGCTGCTCACCGCCCCCTAAGCCAATCGCCATGGGGAGCATGGCCAGGATCGTCGTGGCGCTGGTCATAAGAATGGGTCGGAACCGCAGGGAAGAAGCTTGCATGATCGCCGAATAGCCATCGACACCGTTTTCACGCAGACGACGCATGGTATCCAACTTCACGATGGCATCGTTCACCGCAATTCCCAATAATGCCACCGCCCCGATCATGGAAAGAATATTGACCGTGTTTCCGGTGACAAAGATCGCGACCAAAGCGCCGGCAATACCAATGGGAATAACGGCCGCAATGAGAAACGGATCAAGGAACGATTCGAACTGAGCGGCGAGAATCATATAGACGAGCAAGATGGCTAATGCCATGGCCCAGCCCAGTTCTTCAAAACTCTTACTCATGGCCGCGCGCTCGCCCCCCTGGAACACCAGAATGTTGGGCGGTAGATCGAGCGCATCGGTGGCAGCGTTGACGTCGAGCCAGACTTCATCAAGAGAGCGTCCTGAGATGTCGCCGGTAATGGTGACCATCCGACGTTGGTTACGACGAACCAACTCGCGGACCGGGCGTTCCTCGGTAAGCGTTACAAAGTTGCGCAAAGGAACCGTGCGTCCTCCTTGGACCTCAATGGGAGTTTCGAGCATGCTGGCCAAGTCTTCCCGTTCCTGGCGGGGCAAGCGCACGGCAATATCAATGCGTTGTTCGACCTCGTTAAAGGTGGTTGCTTCCACGCCCGCCACCCGGTTTCGCAACTCATTTCCAATCCAGTTGGGATCGAGGCCGCTGCGTAGGATCTCTTCTCGGTTTAGTCGCACGACTAAGTTGGGGGTGCCCAAAACGCGATCGACCTGGAGATCGCGAAGCCCGTCTATACCTTCGATGGACTCGAAGATGTCGCTGGCCGTAGCTAGGGCGATTTGAGGTTCCTCGGCGACCACATTCAAGGTGAAAGCTGCTTCGCCCGAGCTCAAAAGCTCGTTCAAGCCAATGCCCTCTTCTCGGAAGGTGTAGGCCACTCCAGGGATCTTGTCGAGTTCCGCCGTGGCCAACTCCTGAATGCGGAGACTCTCCTTATAGTTGTTGTAGTCCTGCTTGAGAATGAGGCGAATCCGCCCCGTGTTGGGAGCATCAAACTCTTGGAGAGCAGCCAATGTGCGCTCGGTTCGTCCCACCTGGGAGAACGCGGCGTGGATGGCTTCGTCTTCGGAAAGAGTGGCGGCGAAGTTGGCCACCGTCGCGTGCGTCTCTTCCAGAGGCGTTCCCGCGGGGAGTTCGATATCAACCCGCAGGTCTCCATTGGAGCGCTCGGGCATGAAGCCCTTTTCAATGTTGACGGCAAGAAGACCAGCCGCCCCCAGGCCCACAAACAAAAGAATCAGAAGGGGAACCGAAAACCGAAGCGCGGTTTCGAGGATGCGATGGTAAACATCGTGCACCTTTTCAAACATCCAGGCAAAGAGCCGGAAGATCCCCTTGGGCTCTCCCGAAGCCGAGAGCACGCGCGCGGAAAGCATGGGCTGGAGTAGCAGGGCCGTACAAATGGAAACCAGAAGCGAGAAGGTTACGGTGAGGGCTTGATCTCTGAAGAAAGCCCCGGCAATGCCTTTGACATAAACCACGGGAAAAAACACCGCCACCGTGGTGAGGGTGGCCGCAAGCACCGGGCGCGCCATTTCGCGGGTTCCCCGCTCGGCGGCGGCGGCAATGTGGCGTTTGAGTTCTGTGTCGCCCGGAGGTTTTCGCAGATGCCGATTGATGTTCTCAAGGACCACAATCGCATTGTCGACCAGCATACCCGCGGCCAGAGACAGGCCACCCAGGCTCATGAGGTTGAGGTTGACTTTGCCGAAGTACAGCAACCCAAACGTGATGGCGATAGCCACTGGAATAGACAAGCCCACTACAATGGGGCTTCGTAAGTCGCGCAAGAAGAAGAACAAAATGAAAAAGGCCAAGAAGGCGCCAATAACCAGAGACTGCGCCAAGCCTTGGAACGAGGCGCGCACATATTCGGCGTCGCGATAGATAAAGCTGAAATCAAAATCTTGGTAGTCCCCTCCAAGCACCTCGAGAGAAACATCGATCTCTTTCGAAACTTGAAGGGTGTTCGCTTCGGGCTCTTTGTAGATCAACACGGAAACAACCGGCGCGTCTGCCAACAAGGTGACGCCTTCGGCATCCTTGACCGTGTCGACGACCTGGGCCACATCGGAGATGCGCACCGGGGGACCTGCGTTTCGAGGAATGTCGGTAGCCCCTATATCTTCCAGAGTTTCAAACTCACCGTTGATTCGGAGACTGAGACGAAGAGGCCCCTGACGAATTCGCCCCCCAGGGAAGGAGATGTTGCTTCGGGCCAAGGCCCCGCTAAGATCGTCGATACTGATGTCGTAAATGGCCAGTTTGTCGTAGTCAGGAATGACTTGAATCTCTCGCTCGGCTCCGCCAACCACATCGGCCTGAGAAATGCCGTCGACTTGCTCGAGGGCCGGCTTGACCACCTCTTCAGCAAACTCCGTGAGAGTATCGAGAGCCTCATTGCTTTTCAGGACGAGAATACTGATGGGGCGAGATGTGGGATCCCATCGCAAGATGACTGGCCGTGCTGCCTCCTCGGGAAAGTCTTGGCGGAAGGAAACGCGGTCGATGGCTTCACGCAAATGCAGGTTGGCGAAGTCCATCTGCGTGCCCCACTCGTACTCCACCGTAATGGTTGAAACTCCTTCTCGGGTGCGGCTGACCACTCGCCGGACACCAGCAAGCGCAGTGACCACCTCTTCCATAGGTTGCGTGACAATGCGTTCAAGATCTTCGGCCGGGATATCGTCGTAGGTTGTGACGACGGTTAATCGCGGATAGGTGATCGAAGGAAGTAGATCAACTGGAAGTCTTTGGTAACTGAGAAGCCCCACCAACATGAGAGCCAAGAACAGCATGCTGATGGCAATGGGACGCTGAATGGCAAGTCGGAGCATGCTTATTCTGTCTCCGGTTTAGCCCAAGCCACTTCGGGCTCGACGACTTTTTTAACCTTCACTTTTGCGTTGTGGGTCAGGGTGAGATGATCCGAAACCACACACAAGGTTCCCGGTTTGAGGGGGCCTCCTTGCAAGATCTTTTCGATCTCGATCATGCGGTCGTTGGATTTCCCAAGTTGCACGTAGACCCACTCGGCGCGTTTGTCTTTGATTTTGAAAAGAAGGGGGCGTCCGTCCCGAGTCAGAATGGCCTCGCGAGGAACCATCAGACGGTCTCTATAAATGTCCCCAGCAATGGCGGCGCGAACGAACATCCCCGGTCGAACCCGGCCGTCTGGGTTTTTGAAACGCATTAGCAGGTCGCAAGTACGGCTTTCCGGATCGATCTGGGGGCTAAGCACATCGAGAGTCACCTGAAGCGTTTCGGCCAGGGCCGGGAGTTCTAGTCGTACATCGCGGCCTTCTTCCAGGCCTTTCAAGTCCGACTCAAGCACTGCAACCTTGGCCTCAAGATTGACGCTGTCCACGAGTCGGCAAATGACTTCGCTTGCGTTAACGCGTTCGCCCTTGGTGAGATCGAGGTTGGTGATGACCCCACTAAAGGGAGCGCGAACTTCACTTCGTTCCAAGTTTAGAGCGGCGCGATCTTTGGCCGCCCGCGCGGCGGCAATACCGCTTCGGACCTGCACAAGGTCGCCGCGGTAGGCGCCATCTCGAACCGCATCGACTTCGAGGGCGAGCTGGCGATCCTGGAATTCCTTGCGGCTAATGACGCCGCGGTTGAGTTGATCTTTGAGATCTTCCAGGGACGTGGTCAGGCGGTCGGTTGCGGCGCGAGAATCGAGCTTCTCCTCGTCGACGGCCAAACGCCCCAAAGCCTCCAGATACTGGTTCTCGGCCTCGGTAAGTTCAACACGATATTGGCGATCATCGAGACGGGCGATCATTTGCCCGCGTTTTACAAACTGACCCTCCGTGACATAGACGCGGTCGATGCGCCCCGCGATTTCAGTTCGAAGCTCAGCCTCGTTTCGGGAACGAATGGTTCCTTCAGCGATAACAGGAACAATGAGGTCACCCATTTGCACCTTGGATGCGTTGACGTTGGTGACCTTTTCTTTCTTAGGCTTTTTCTTTTCGGTTTCGTCTTTACTCGCCGAATCGCTCTCGCTGTCTGACTTCTCGTCATCGCTGTCGCCGCTGCTAGACGCGTTTTTGGTGTCTCCGTCTTTATCTTTCGATTCAGACTTGGTGGAGTCGGCGCTCGCTCCATCGCCGCCGGTGGCTTCATTGCAACCAGCAAGACCAAGGAGGAGAGCTAGCACCAGAAAGAGCCGCAAGACGTTCGTTTTCGTTCCCATTGATTGTTCCCTAACAAAAAAAGGGGGAGAGCACGAAGGCTCTCCCCAAGCAGTCTATTTTCTACATGCCCATATCGGGCACATCGATTTGATAGCAGATGACGGCCATGGGGGCGGCATCTTCATCGACGTCTTCACCGGTACCACCGCCCTGGGCAGCCATGGCGGCACTTAGGAAGCCGGTTACAACGTAAACGCGATCTCGCACAAAGAAGTAGGCGTCTTCGTTAGGATCGCCTTCGCCCATCAGGGTCACCTGGCGAACGAATTTACCCTTCCGGTTGAACACGTCGAAGGTGCCCAAAGCATCGTCGGGGCAATCATGCTGTCCATCGCTGCTCAGCACCCAAAGGCTGCCGTCTTCACGAGGATAGATGGTCTGGATGTCTTTGTAAGCATCGCCAATCTTCACCACCGCTCCGGGAGCTTGGCGGGTGAACGCTTCGTAGATGCTGTGGATGCGATCAATCTCTTCTTGGCTGCGGGGGCGATGCTCATACTCCCGCGTGATCATGTGTTTCTTGCTTCCGTCCGCATTCCAAACTTTGATCTCGTAGTCGGGAAAGCTGGTGACTGCGTAGACGCTTTCGTCATCGCCAACCGCCCAACGGCGATCAAAGGTGTCCCAGACGCGCTCATCGATAACCGCGTTGGCAAACTCAAACACGCGCTCTTCTGAGTGCATACGCTCGACTTCGTTACCTTCTTTGTCGATAACGGCGAGGTAGCGAACCATGGTGAATTTCCCTTCACCCATGATGTTTTCTTGACCGGCAAGAGCAAGATAGTCACCCATGAGTCGTCCACCTAAGAGGATGGGGGTGCTGCCGTCTTCACCTTCGGGGAGGGGATATTCCCCCTGGGGCTCGCCGTCTTTGGAGAGAAGCACGATTTTGCCCGGGGCCACTTGCATCACGCCTACGTTGCCGTCGGGAGTGAAGAACATGTCGACAGGGCCGCGGAATTCACCGGGACCCTCGCCTTCACGACCGAGGGTCGTGAGGAAGGAGCCGTCAGCGTCATAAACTTTGACCTCGCTCAGCTGGTTATCCAGCACGAAGAGAGTCCCGTCTTCGTCGAGTAGAATGCGGTTGATAACACCGAAGAATTCATCTTCGTCATCGGTCTCGCCACCCAAACGCCACTGTTCCTCAAGGGAAATGGTGAGGGGGGATTCCTTGGGATCGGCTGAGTTTTCTACACGCTTCCATTCCTCGGCGGAAGTGGATGGGGCGAGGGCAAAACTCAGGGCCAGAACTAGAACAAGAGTGAACAATGAACTCACTCGTTGGGGGGTCATCAAAGACCGGATCATAAGACCTCCAAAACAAGGGGACGCACTTAGGCTCGTATTTAATTGTAAGGAACAAGACAAGGAAAGAATTTAGGTCACCCAAGGGGGCAGGGCGACAGCGCTACTCTCAATTGTAATACGTTTTCTGGGCCCGGTGGGTTGCACCCCCACAGATGAGTTCGACGAATATGTCGAACTTGGATTCAGTTAGCCAAAAAAGACTAATTTCATCAAGAACGGTCCGTGGGCCGCCCCCTGAATGGAAGCGACCGACCCTCCCAGCGCCCGTCCTCCTAGCCCTCGGTCGAGATCTTGTAGCAGATCACTTCCATGGGCTCGGCCTCTTCATCCTCATCTTCTTCTCCGCCCCCGGCGCTAAACATGGATTGCCTGGCTGAGGATTGATGGCGAAGCACAAAGAGATGGTCGCCAATGAGTCGAAATCCGTCATCGTCGGAGTTTCCTTCTCCGTTGACGGTCAGTTGTTTCTGAAACTTGCCGTCCGCATCAAAAATATCGAAGGTGAACATGCCGTCGGACTCGCGATCTCCACGGCTGGTACGGACCCAAAGTGAACCGTCTTCCCTGGGGTAGAGCTCGCTAATGTCAGGATGAAAGTTGGAAACGGTGATCTTAGGATCGACCGGACCTCGGATGATGAAACTCGATCGTGCTGCTTCAATTTCTTCGTCGGTTCTCGCCAGTGATTCGTACTTGCGTTCAATGACGCGGTCGGTAGTACCGTCCGGTCTCACGCGTCGAATGCGGTACTCGTCAAAGCCGTCGCTGGCAAAGATGTATCCATCGTTAGTTGGGGCCCATTCAAGCCTTCCCGACTTCACTTCGTCGAACTCAAAACTGGCAAAACTGATCTCGCGGCTGGAAGCGAAAATTTCACCGGACTCGTTGGATTCGGTGTCGTAGGTAGCCAGTTTGGTGTTGAGGGTGACGGTTCCTGAGCCCATCTGTTGGTCCATTCCCAGCACCACCATGTGATCCTTGGTGGCACCCATGCCCTGAAGCATGCGGCGCCCGCCACCGTCGAGTTCGGGGAGGAGGAAGTCATCTGCGGGATCGCCATCTAAGGTGAGACGTACAATTTTTCCCGGAGCCATTTGCATGACGGCCAAATGTCCGGAAGGTGTCAGCGTAATTGCCATGGGGCGTCGAAACTCGCCCGGGCCTTCACCTTCGCGTCCCATGGTGTGTTTGTAGTTTCCCTCGGCATCGAAAACGCGAACTTCGCTAAGCTGCGCATCGAGGATGTAAACGTTTCCGTCATCGTCGACGGCTACATCCTGAATGACACCGAAGAACTCCTCGTCAGCTTCGCTCTCGCCACCTAGGCGCCAGACTTCGGCTAGCTCTATGGAGGATGTCCCCTGCGCTGGTTCCGCCGGGTTTACAACGGTTTCCACCCCATCTCGGGTGACGACCTCACCATTCCAGGGGGCGGCGAGGACGGTTTCAAGGGTCATCGTGCCGCCGAGAACGGCTCCAATGGCAATCATAAGGACGGTTTTCGCAGAAAATGACATTCGGGTTCCTCCTTCAACGTCTGGCTAGGGAGACGCTTTTTCCAGGCCGAGGGTCGCATGAATCTTTGGGTGTAGGGAAGATTTTCTGGGTGAGATGAGGGGCGGGGGTGTTGTGAGGTTAATGAGGTTCGCGAAACAAGGGAGGCTCACGGGCGAGCCTCCCAAGCTTCTAGGGTTCCGTGACCTCTTCTTGAGGGCTAGTGAAGACGAATCGAAAAGCCCTCTGCACAGCGTTGAGTATGTCGTGAAGCACCAGGTAAGAAGCCGGAACCATGAGGAGGATAATGAAGGTGGCGAAAAGAACACCAAAGGCCAGTGATACCGCAATGGGAATCAGGAATTGAGCCTGAACGCTCTTTTCGAGCAACATAGGAGTCAGCCCGGCCACGGTGGTCAGCGACGTGAGCAAGATAGCGCGAAAGCGCTTTGGCCCTGCCTTGAGCACACTTTCTTCAAGCGACATGCCCGATCTTCGATACACATTGATCTGATCCACCAAAACAATACTGTCGTTCACCACAACTCCAGAAAGGGCCACGATTCCAAACATGCTGAGGATGGTGAGATTCATACCCAAGAGCATGTGGCCCCAAATCGCACCCACCAAACCAAAAGGAATCGCCAGCATGACCACTAAGGGTTGGGTGTAGGAACGAAACGGAATCGCCATGAGGGTGTAGATGATGATCAGCGCAAACATGAAGCCGCGTCGTAAACCACCCATGGTTTCTCGCTGCTGTTGCTGCTCACCCTCAAAGGAATAGGTGACTCCGGGAAACTCGCTAAGGAGCTGTGGGAGAAAGGTTGCTTGTACCGAAGCAAGAATCTCGTTTGCGTTGCCGGTATCTTCATCGACATCCGCGAGCACCGAAATAGTTCGGTTTCTGTCCGCCCTGGAGATGGTGGCGTAGCCTCGCCCCAACTCCGCTGTAGCCACGGCGGAAAAGGGAACTTCGCCACCGGCTTGTGTACGGACGCGCATGTTCTCCAGCCCGGCCAACGAATGACGACGGTCTTTCGGGTAGCGGACCATCACTTTGACCTCGTCGCGCCCGCGTTGGATGCGTTGGGCCTCTTCTCCGTAGAATCCGGCCCGCACTTGAGCGGCTAAGTCTGAGAGGGAAAGTCCCAAGGCTTCGGCTTCGGGTTTGATCTGCAAGAGCAGCTCCATCTTCCCCGCCTGGTAGGAGTCCGTAATATCAAAGACTCCCTGATAGGTTCCTAGATGTTCTTTGAGCCGATCCGCGGCCCCCTGCAGTTGCACCATATCCGGCCCCGCCAGCTGCACGTCAATCGGAGAGCCGGCGCTGAAGAGGGAGGCTTGGAAGCTAAGCTCTCCTCCGGGGATCTCCCCAACAAGTTCGCGCCACCGGCTAGCAATTTCCGGGCTGGACATCGTGCGCGTCTCAGAAGGCGCAAGCTCCAAAGAAACTTCCGCCAAGTGCGCGGCCGAAAACCCGGTGGAGGTCGGATCGTTGGCTTGAGCCTGGGTGAACGGTTGCGATCCAATGGAGCTCAGCATGTGCTTCACCACCGAATCTCCATTCTCTTCGGTGCCAAGTTCCGTGCGGAGTTGTTCGGCGGCGGCTTCGAGTTTGGCCACCGCTCCCGAAGTTGTGGCCACGGGTGTTCCCAACGGTAGGGTTAGGGTTGCCACCACCGTGTCGGATTCCACCTTGGGAAAAAATGTGAAGGCGATTCTTCCACTCCCAATCAGTCCCACCGTAATCAATAGCAGGCAGCTGAAGCCAGCCAAGGTGAGATAGCGCCAACGCACGGCAAAGCTCAAGGACGGCTTGTAGGAGCGCTCCACCAGGATCTCCTGAAAATGATTGATGCGTCTTCGCATGCGGGTCCAGAGTCCGCTAATGCCGGGGCGGGGCGAACCACTTGTGGAAGGCTTGAGATGAGACAAGTGATTGGGGAGGATGAGTTTTGATTCGACCAGCGAGAAAAGGAGAGTCGGGATCACAATCA
>JABDJR010000012.1 GCA_013003415.1 Candidatus Eiseniibacteriota bacterium
ACATAGTAGACCCGATGAGGGGCATCCACTTCCCGAGCGATGCCTTCAAAGAAGTAGTTCCCGTCCCCCCTATATATCCCGTAAAACAAAACAACGCTAACCGCCACGCCCATAATACAAACCCACGAGAAACCCCCCTGCCACTGCAAGAGGGCTGCGGTTAAAAACACCGCCACATGGATCAGCTTGCGCGTGTAACCCGTCTTCCAACCGCGGCGAACCTGAAGCCACCCGCAAAACCAAAACACAAAACCCAACATCAGGATTAACGCGGGTAGGAGAATCAGAACATCTTCAGGGGACGGAACGGCGCTCTCAAGAAAGCGACCCAGGTTCTGCTGCAGGCGACTCATGGAAGCTACGGAGTTTCGGGAAGGGTTTTGACCATCTTCCAGTCATCCATGACAAAACCGTTTCCGATATCAATCACAATGGGCTCGATTTTCGAAAATCCCATGTTTTCATAGGCCACGATCGTATTGGTGTTGTGTTTGTTGACGGTCAGGCTGATGGAGGAAAGGTTCTTTTCGCGGGCCAGAGCTTCAACTTGCTCCATGCCGAAGCGCCCCAACCCAAGCCCCCGGGCCGCTTTCTCAACATAGATCTTACTGAGGAAAAGCGAATCTCCCCTGGTCTGCACCGAGAAATACCCCCGCAGAACCCCGTCCCCTAGAATCTGAAAGTAGAGATACCCCTCCTTCAACTGAGACTCCATGGCCGAGACCGATTGGAACTTTTCCACCATGTACTCAACCTGCTCTTCGCCAATAATCTTCGGGTAGTGCTCTCGCCAAATCGCTGCCGCAAGCGCAGCCGTGGCCGCAATGTCACCGGCGGATGCAACCGGCTTCGCGGATTTTTCCATCAGGAAGCTTCCCTAGCCTGGGTTTCCTCTTGCCATCGGACAAAACCCAACATGCCGCTCAAAGCGTGTTGCACATAGTCGATGCGGATTTCCCGAGCATAGCTGTTGAAAAATTCGTTCTCCTTTGTGTCCGGAAGCGGTTCAATGGCCCCCGGAATGCCCCCCGCAAGGGAACCCTCTTTGATTTGGCAGCGTTGGAGAAACGCGACGGCTTTGGTGACGGCCGGTCCCAACTCGTCAACAAGGGGGTCGCTTGGCTCTAGGGAACGAAGCGCCGCGGTCAATCCTTCCACTCGGGTTGCCGTGGCAGAAGAGGAACCCGAGTTGATGAGGGCGCCGTGGTAAACCGAGGAATCAGGGAAGGTAGGGAAGTTCGCAACTTGGGCGCGCGACAGTTGCCGGACGTGCTCCACAAACACTTCCCGAGGGGGTGGGTTCGGTAGATTCCCAAACTCAGCAAGAACCACTTGGGAAGCCAAAAGAGCCCAGTGATCGCTGGGAACTTTGGTTTGGCCGTTGCGGCGCCGAGCCAGGTACAGAAGGGCGTCGCTTGCCGCTTGCAACCATTTGGTGTTGCCGTCGCATCGATAGAGAAGCGCTAGGCCCAGGGCAACTTCGCCCGGATAAAAGATGGAAGGCTCTCGATCGGAACGCCCCCCCTTTTTGGGATTGTATCCGTCGTAAAAACTTCCATCTTCGCGCTGGAGAAAGAGGGCGAAGTCTCCAACCGCCTCAAGCTTTTCGGGTGAGGTTGTACCTGGAGCAATTCTTTCGACCCACGCCAAGGCAACCAAACCAAGACCCACGCCACCAAGTTTGCACTGGCGCTCACTGACGTCGTCGATCACTCCAGGTTCCGACCACACCCCAAGGATGCCGGGCTCCCCCGGAATGGGTTTTAGAGTTTTTTGAAGGAACGTGGCCGCCCGGAGCACGGCGGTCTTCACCTCTTCGTCGCCCGAACGCTCGACGTACTCACACATGGAATACATGGTGCCCGCATGGCGGAGCAGGTTATAGCCACCCAGACTCTCCCCGGTCTCCACCGAAACCCGGTAGTCAAAGCGGCCCTCGGGACCGGTGACCCCGGCCAAGTACTTACCTGCCAACTGCATTGAGTGTTCGAGAGACTCATGGTCCGAGCCGAGGGTGCGATTTTGGGTGCGATCACAGCTCAGGCTGACGGAAAGGAGAAGCACAGTACAAAGGATCCGCAGCACGCTTTGGTGTTGCTCCTTCCTAGAAATCAATCTAACCCCCTGATATGCTTTCTCCTTGCTTGGAGGAAGCGCATGACTTCGGTGACCCCCGCAGGCGATATTCGAGTTTCCATTCTAGTCGACGAGGATAAAGCCGTCCTGCTTGAATTGCTTGAGCAAAACAAGCTCGAGACAGTCTACCTGCGGAGTCTGGTTCACGAGTTTGGTGTTTCTCCCAACGACGCTTTGGGTCACGGTCGCTTCTATGGCTCTTGGCGGAATCGCAAACTCCAAGCCGTGGTTTTTGTAGGCAACGCTCGCAACATGACCACTCTCGGGCACCGCAACGATTTTGTGCCCCTTCTCACCAGAGTTTCCCAAGGACCCTATCGCCCGCGACTCTTTGTGGGGCCAGAAGAGCACGCCCCAGATGTTCGTCGACTCATGTTCGAAGAAGGAATGGGACCTCGCCTCGATCGCCAGCAAACCTACTGCATTCTTACCCGGGATACGCTGACTCGATCGGAACCCCTCGAACTCCGCCAAGCAACCCCCAGCGAGTTAGATCGAGTGGTTGAATCCCACGCCGCCATGATCGAAGAAGATCTAACCATTCCCTACGCTCACCTCGATTTAGGTCGCCTTCGTCGGTTGGCGAAGAAACGGATTCAAGAGGGCAAGATCTGGATTCATACCCAGGGCGATGAATTGGTTTTCAAAACCGAAGAGATCGCTCGCTCTGCCGACGCTGTGCTTGTGGGCGGCGTTTTCACGGCGTCGAAATTTCGAGGCCAAGGGTATGCGGGACGGGGTATGGCAAGTTGGGCGGAACATATCTTTGAGTCCGGCGTGTCCACCCTAGCCCTACACGTGAACTCAAAGAACACTCCTGCTATGGGTGCTTACCAACGTGCTGGCTTCCGAAACCTCTCCACGCTTCGACTCATCCTTACCTATTAGGATTTCGGAGGGCTAAAACCCGACGCTGTTTCAGGATTACTTTCGACGGCGCTCAGGAAAAGATGCCCCGGCCGCCTCACCCGTTTGCCCCCGATGACGTAAGTAGTGATCCATGATCACGAGTGCGGCCATAGCCTCAACC
>JABDJR010000020.1 GCA_013003415.1 Candidatus Eiseniibacteriota bacterium
GCGGATTACCGGGCGGCTGTCGAGTCCTGGGCCATAGCAATCCATTCGGTCCAGAGGCGAAACTCGGCACGCTGAGCATCGTTATCCATACGCGCCGCGATTTCGTCTTGGCGGCCGAGCAATACGCGGGGGTCATCGAAGGGCATGGTGGCGTACATGTCACCACCTCGGAAATGGCAGCCTTCGCAGGCAGTTTTAAAGAAGGGGACAACGCGATGGTGAAAGAGGGAGTCCGGGTTCGCGGCCATGGGAATGGGCTCCGGAGGATCTGCCGCGCAACCAACCCAGATCGTGAACACGACCATGGCAAGTGCGGGAATCGCGAATCGAATACTTTTTGAAATCACCATACTTCTGAACCTAAAGGGCTACGGCCCTTTCCCTTCGGTTCAAAGTATAGCGGACAGCGGTGGAAATAATTCCTAGGCTGCGTGCCCTAAACGGTACTCGCGAAGCAATTCGACAACCGCCGAACTCTCTTCTCGCAAGCGTTTCATTTGCTGCATGGCAATATCTAGCTGCCCTGCCCCAATCATATCGTGCACATGATCGCTCAATTGGCCGAGGCGTTCGGCACCCAGCGAAGCGGCACTCCCGCGCAAGGCATGAGATTCCAACAAGGCGCGATCACCATCCAAGTTTCGGATAGCGGAAACAAGGCGAGCCACACTTTCTGGCAATCCATGAATAAACTCATCCACCAATTTGGCTTCGAAGTTCTTGTCGCCGCTCGTCACTTCGAACAAACGGTCAAAGTTGAAACGTAGAGGCACCTGATCTCGATTTCCCATTTTGTCTCTCCTCCCCGAAGATAGGTTACTCATTAACGGCTCTTTTACAGGGCAACTCGCGTTTTGTTTGGCTATTGAGGGAAACCGACTTGGCTGAAATGACCCATTCCGGCAAAGGATTCCGTTTATTAGAGAGTTGGCGAGGGCAAAGACCGGTGCTACGCTCGTAAGGTCTTAAGGCCGGGGAAGATTCCTGCCAGACAGCACCGTTGGCATCCAACAGGAGTTGGTCATGAGACACATTCACGGGGGGAAAGCCTTTACCTTGGCTCAAATACGACCTGTGGCGCCGCTTCTTGCGGCCGCCCTTCTAGCCCTAGTTCCCATTGGCACGTCGGGCTGCAGCCAAGCTGCGCCGGCTAATACCCAACTCGCGGCGAGCCAACCCGCCGAGACCTCGGCCCCGGCGGCAGCAGAACCCACCGATCTCATGTCCGAGTTTCTGGGGAACCCCATGAGCTTCTTCTTTGATCTTCGGTCCAAAGAAGCCCTCACCTGCGGACAAGCTATTTTGGCCAATCCCAGCTTGGCGGCCGACAACCAGCGCGAGGAAGCTCTGGTCGCCCTGGGCGCAATATACGTGGCCAACAGCCGTCCTCGGGAAGCCGAAACCGCCTTTACCATCTTGCTTGAAGAGAACCCCAGCTTCGACTTGAAGAGCCCCGAATTGCTTCCGCCCCTGGTGGTAGACGAGTTCTACAAAATCAAGAGCCGCAACATTCTAGCTTCGGATGCTCCAGCAGAACTTGATATCCGAACCCTGGCGGTTGGAGATATCGAGAACAACTCGATCGTGAGCGGGAAATACAATCTCGACAAGTTCGCTCGTGGGCTCACCCAGATCATCATCACCGATCTGAACGAAGCTACTCCCCTCACCATTGTCGACCGCCAGCGCCTCCAAGTCATCCGAGAAGAGATTGCCCTGAGCAACAACAACGACATCAGCGACCCCGAATACCGTGTGCCTTTTGGGAAGCTCACCGGAGCTCAGTCCTTTCTCTTCGGCAGCATTATTCAAGCCGAGAAAGATCGGGTCCGCCTCGATTTGAGATGGGTGGACACGTCGACCGGTGAAGTGCTTTTGGCCGAAGGGGTCGAGAGCAAACTGAAATCTTCGAATGATCTCTTCAAGCTCGAACAGAAAGTCTTACTCGACATGCTGCTTCCTCAGATCGCGGCCATGCTCGACGGCGAGAACGCCAAAGATTTGAAGAACGCAGCCAAACCTTATTTGGAAGAAAAGAAACGTCTGAAAAAAGACGACGCCTATGTCCAACTTCTACTGAAAACCGGCGAAGCGATGATTGCCGAGGAAAACGGTGACTACGCCGCGGCCCAAGCCGCCTGGGAAGAAGCCAGCATGCTCAACCCCGCCGATCAACGTCATGC
>JABDJR010000032.1 GCA_013003415.1 Candidatus Eiseniibacteriota bacterium
CCCTTTACCCTCACCGAGGCCAACCGACTTATTCCGTACCTTGAAGAACAGCTACGGGTGTTTCAGGAGCTGTACCTCAAGCTCGAGGAGTACCGAGATCGCATCTCCGTTCTCCGGCTTGTCTCGGCTTCCGCCGGCCCTGATCACGAGGACCTTCTCAATATCGAGGGCAAAGCCCGCGGCACGGCCCGGTTGCTTGCCGAGCTCCAAAAAGAAATCCTCAGTACGGGGTGTGCCCCCAAGTCCTATCGCGACGGCTTGGTCGACTTCTTCACCCTTCGAGGTGATCGTCTGGTGTTCCTTTGCTGGAAACTCGGGGAGTCCGAGATTGAGTGGTGGCACAGCCTTGAAGGCGGCTTCCAAAAACGTCGGCCCATCTCCGAACTGGTTCCGGAAACGGAGTAGGTTTTCCCTAGCTCTGATTCTCCCCCCAAACGCTCCCGACCCCCGCTAAAAAACGAATTCAGTTGGTCGGTATCCCGTCACAAGATCTTTCATGATTGCGCCCGACGCTACTATTACCGGCATTATGGTTCTTGGGGTTGGTGGGAAGACGACGCCGACGACCGCACTCGAGAGATCAATGTTCTAAAAAAACTGACGAATCGCTGGGCCCTGGCCGGGACCATCGTGCATCAGGTTGTGGCCGACACTCTCAACCGTCACCGCTACGATGCAAAGATTGATCTGGACGAAGCCAAACAAGACGCTCTGCTCCTGCTGCGCGAGGGATTCAAACAGTCACGGGCCGGAGAGTATCGCCATAACAAACAGGCGGTAGGGCTTTGCGAGCATGAGTACCAAGAAGAAGTTACGGACAAGGAATGGGAAGGCATCCGAGATCGGATCTTCAGGTGTCTCGATAACTTTTTTGACTCTCGCGTCTTCAACTACATCCGAGAGACGAAGATTGAAAACTGGCTCCCCGTCGACGCCATGGATTCCTTCGAGTTCGAAACCATGAAGATTTATGTCGCTCCCGATTTCGCCATTCGAAACCATCGCGGCAACGCCATTCTTATGGACTGGAAGACGGGGAGGGTAGGGGATCAGGGCGACATCCTTCAAATCGTCTGCTACGGCCTATACGCAAAAGCTAAATGGGGCATGGACCCCGCCCGCGCGATCGGAGAATTGCACTACTTGCTGGCTGGAGACACGCGTCAGGTTTCTTTGGACCAAGAGACTCTCGATGAGGGACAAAACCAGATGCGCGGGTCGATTCAGGCTATGAAAGAACTCCTTTGGGACCCGGTCGAAAACCACGGTCGCGAAGAGGACTTTCCCCGCACAGAAAATTTGGGGATGTGTAGGCGCTGCAATTTCCGTCGCGTCTGTCGTCCTGAACTAGCCGCTCCTCCGGAGTAGGCCAACTCAACCGTGAAGCACACCGATTCCCTTTGGGACCTAACCGGCGGCGAGCGGGGTCGCATCACCGGCTTCGATGGCACCCTAGATGAAAAGTACCGGGTACGACTCATGGAACTCGGTTTCCATCCCGGGGAAGTCGTTTCCTGCTTGCAGTCTCCCGCCTTTACCTCGCCCAAGGTCTACCGGGTCGCGAATACCGTTTTTGCCTTAGACGATGGAGTTGCCTCACACATCATCATCGATCGAGTTGCGGATTCATGAGCAAGATCATCCTCATTGGGAGCCCCAACTCAGGAAAGAGCCTGCTTTTCAATCGGCTCACCGGGCTCCATCAGCGAGTGGCCAATTTCCCGGGAATCACGGTGGACGTGGCCACGGGAAAGCTTTCCGGTCTCCCGGAGGTGGACCTGATTGATTTCCCCGGTACCTACTCCTTGCAGCCCATTTCCGGAGAAGAGCAAATTGCGGCCGAGCACTTTCGGAAGGCACTGGATGATCCGGAAATCACGCAGGTCTTTTGTCTGATCGACGCCACCCGTCTCGAAAAGAGTCTCTACTTTACCCTCCAGGTCATTCGTGAGGGGGAGCGCCATGGGAAGCAAGTCTTGGTGCTGGCCAACATGATCGATGTGTTGGCCAAGCACAAGATTACGGTGGATTTAGAAGGGTTGTCCGCTGAAATAGGTTCGCCCGTGCTGCCGGTTTCGGCACGTACGGCTCACGGTATGGAGGCCGTGCTCGAGTTGGTCCGGCACAATCTGACTCACAAGAAGGAGGGGGTGAACCCCAAGGTGGTCGAGGTCACCGATGCTGAGCTAAGAGAGAAGGCTCACCAGCTGGCCAACAAGTATGGTCCCAAGGGAGACCTTCTTGTTCTTTCCCAGGCTCGCTTAGACCGCTTCTTCTTGCACTCGGTGTTCGGAGGCATTGCGTTCTTCGGCATCATGTACCTCCTCTTTCAGTCGATCTTCACCTGGGCCGCTCCGGCCATGGACGGGGTAGAGAGCTTGCTTGGGGTGGTTGCGAATGCGGTTGTACCCCTGATGCCTAACCAGTTTGCGCGAGACTTTACCGCCGACGCCGTCTTCAGCGGACTGGGAGCGTTTCTGGTTTTTGTCCCCCAGATCTTCGTTCTCACCTTCGTGATTGGACTTCTAGAAGACTCGGGGTACATGTCGCGCGCGGCCCTGATTTGCCACAAACCGCTTCGCCTTTTCGGGCTTACCGGGAAGAGCTTCATTCCCATGCTCTCCGGAGTAGCCTGCGCCATCCCGGCCATCTACGCGGCTCGCTCGATCGATTCTCCGAAAAAGCGCCTCCTAACCTACATGGCCATCCCGCTCATGCCTTGTTCCGCCCGGCTTCCCGTGTACACGCTACTCATTGCGGCTTTCATCCCCAG
>JABDJR010000075.1 GCA_013003415.1 Candidatus Eiseniibacteriota bacterium
AGATTGGGCCCAAAACAGGTCCGGAGTGACTTTCACTGCCTCCCCAAGGAATGTCAAGTATTCCAACGGCTCTAAGACGCTGAAGCCCAGAGAGTTGGTTAGCTCTTTCACCGTGGGGGGCGTGTTCCCACCCTCAGTGAGAGCCTTCCGAACCTGCTCCACCTGAGCCTGCAGATGCGGCGATAGCTCGTGCTCGGACGCTCCGGCTCGAAAATGGTCCGCTCGCTCGGAGATTTCCCCGCTTTCGAGCAAACGCCCCACCACCCAATCAAAGAGGGTCGGGCTCATGCCCTTCATGAGACGACTTTTGAGCTCACCTCGACTCATACCCCACCGAAGGGGAAACTGTTTCTGATTCTCGAGCATTAGATTCAGGGCTTCTTGGGACAGCTGCTCACCCTGAGACATGGAGAGCCAGCCATCGCCCAACGCCACCGCACTGCCACTCTCCTGCAGGCTCTGCATGACCCCGTCGAACTCGGATGGGTTCAGGTTGAGCTCGGTCATGATCTTCTTGGCTGCGATTTCTTTAGGGCTCTCGGAAAGATAGGCCAGCACGCGTTCCTCCGGCGTACCCGATTCCTCACGCTCCAACTGCACCACCACGGAGGCATCGTGGGGTTTTCTTTTCGGCGCCTTCGGCACAATGATGGTGCCTCCGGCAATCGTCCGCGCGGGAGAATAGGAACGAATCACAAATCGATCGTGACGCGCACAGAGAACCGGGGACTCCAATCGGATTTGAGCCAAGCCATCGGAGCCAGGTTCAAGGCTGTCGGTTTGAAACAAAGTCACACGGCCTAAGGCTTCGCTTGCCCCAAGGTGAAATCGAACTCTTTGACGTTGGGCTAGTGCCTTTCCCGCATCGGCAAGCACGCGTAGCCGCACGTCAATCATGGAGGCGGATTCAAAAGCGTTAGGCGTCACCAACCAAGAACCTCGCGGCACCTCGTTCTTGTCGGTTCGGGCAAGCGCCACTGCGGTGCGCTGCCCGGTGCTTGCCACCTCCGCTTGTTCGCCGTGAACCTCGACGTTTCTGACCCGCGCTTCGCTCGCTCCGGGTTCGATAAGAAGCTGATCGCCAACTCGGATCTCTCCCTGCCACAGCGTTCCCGTAACCACCGTGCCAAAACCTTCCACCACGAAGGAGCGATCGATAGGAAGCCGCGCATTCTTTGCCACGCTGCGGGTCGGGAGGTCTTGCATCACCTCACGCAAGGCATTGAGGAGATTGTCCTTCCCCTCCCCCGTTTTCGAAGACACCGGAACTAAGGGAAAGTGACCGTAGCCTCGCTCTTCAAGGTATTCCTGGACGCTTTCGGTGATGAGCTCAAGCCACTCCTCTTCGACCATGTCGGTTTTGGTGAGAGCCACCAATCCGCGTTTCACTCCCAGGAGATGCAAGATGTCGAGATGCTCGCGGGTTTGAGGCATGACCCCTTCGTCCGCAGCAATCACCAGCATGACCGCGTCCATCCCGCAGGCCCCGGCCAGCATGTTCTTGATGAATCGTTCGTGACCGGGTACATCGACAATGCCCAGGGATAAGTCATCGCCTAGTTCAAGATGGGTGAAACCCAGCTCAATGGAAATGCCCCGGGCCTTTTCTTCTTTGAGACGGTCGGTATCGGCCCCCGTCAGTAGCTTGACCAGGGAGGTTTTTCCGTGATCGATGTGGCCGGCCGTGCCAAGAATTGCAAATTGAGACATACTTAAAGTGGGATCGGTGCGGGTATAGAACTCAGGTCCATGGACAGAGGCGACGGAAAGTATACTCCAAGCTCTTGACCTGGGCTTATTTCAATTTCCGCAGGAAATCGATGCACACCTGCTGACCCGACGAGGTCCAACCATCGTCGAGAATACTGATTAAAAGGGCTTTCAGCGGACCGTCTTTGGAGACCGCAGCCAGAGGCGGTCCCTTCTTTGTCTTGAGTTTGTTGACGTACAACTCGGCCACATCATCGGCATCGGTGTTGCGTCGTTTCTCTAGCTCATTGAAAACGTGTTGTACACGACGCACACGAACTCCCAGTTCTTTGTAGAGAGCGTCGGCCATGGCCTCTTCGTCGACGCTCCAACTCACCGAAGTCAGGCCAATAGGCGAACTCACAAACCGGCGCACAAAGTTAATCGCTTCGTGCTCTCCCGCAC
>JABDJR010000113.1 GCA_013003415.1 Candidatus Eiseniibacteriota bacterium
AGGTTATCCAGTCCGACGATCCCACCTGGTGGAGTGGTGATCCGGTCGATGATTTGGGTTCCTCTTCATCGGGTCGAAAGATCAAGGCCAAAGTCAACGCCAAGCGACGGCTCCTGATGGTTACGGTGGTGCCGCTAGATAGCGATGCCAAAGACCAAGAGCGTTTGGTGACTCTGCGCGATGTCGGCGCGCGCGAACGCGAGCTGAAGGAAGCACAAGAACGCAAGACATCGGTTGAGGAGCTGTGTGCTTGCGTGGCTCACGAGATTCGAAACCCCCTCACCGGCATTCGAACCACGGTTCAATATGTGGTTACCAAATTAGAAGAGACCGATCCCAGGGCAGGAGAGCTTTCTGAGGTTCTGAAGGAGATGGATCGGATTGAAGAGATCATCGGTGATCTTCTCAAATTTGGTCGGCCGGCCGAGTTCACGAAGGAAAAATCGGATCTAAACCAACTTCTGGGTCGTGTGCTCGATTCTCTCGACGCGCAATGCAAGCAGGCGGAGGTTGAAGTTCGGAGGAACTTCCAGAACGACCTGCCTCAGTTCAGTTTCAGTTGCGATAACATGCAGCAAGTCTTGCTTAACCTGCTCCGGAATGCCATTGAGGCCATGCCGGAAGGCGGCAGGCTCAAAGTCACAACCACCCTCAGAGAGTGGAAGTCGGATCGGGAGCCTCATGCCGAGGTATTCATTAGCGATACCGGTCATGGGATTCCCGAAGACCTCCTCGATAGCATCTTTAAGCCGTTCTTTACGACGCGACACAACGGGACGGGACTTGGCTTGGCCATTTCCCTCGGTATTGTGCGGGCCCATGGCGGAACCATGACGGCTCGCAACCGTCTTGGGGGAGGCACAACCTTCCGCATCTCCCTGCCCCTTAGCGAGGAAAAAGCGTGAAGCCGTCCATTCTCATCATCGATGATGAACCTTCGGTTGGCCGCTCACTCTCCCTCGTCCTGAACGATAAAGGATGGGGCGTCCGCGTTTGTCATACCGCAGCCGACGGGCTCGCGGCTGCTCAGTCGTCTCGCTGTCCGCAAGTGGTTCTCCTCGATCACAACCTGCCCGATGCCGAAGGGCCGAGTGTATTGGCCAAGCTGAAGGAGTTAGATCCTCGCGTGCGGGTGATCATGATTACCGCCTTTGGCGACACATCGCTTGCGGTGCAGCTTATTAAGGCCGGGGCCTACGATTTCTTGACCAAACCCTATGATCTCGACCAGGTTCTGCACGCGGTCGACAGCGCTTGGCGAGATTTCGAAACCCAATCGCGCCTCGATCTCTATCGCATCCGAGAGCAGTACACCGAGTCCGACCATATGGTGGGCGAGAGCTCGCCCATGCTTGAAGTTCGATCCATCATCGGGAAAGTCGCGGGTTCCGATGCCACCAGTGTTTTGGTGAGCGGAGAAAGCGGAACCGGTAAAGAGCTTGTGGCTCGTGCGATCCACGATAACTCCGGTAGGGAAACTTTCCCCTTCATGGACCTCAACTGCTCGTCCTTTTCCGAACAACTTCTCGAGAATGAGCTCTTTGGCCATGAAAAGGGCGCCTTCACCGACGCTCAGGATACCAAGCCAGGCTTGGTGGAACTCACCGACGGAGGCACTCTGTTTCTCGACGAAGTGGCAGACATGCCATTGGTTACGCAGGCTAAGCTCCTGCGCTTCCTGGACTCGAGACAGTTTAAGCGCGTGGGGGGGACACGCGATCTCGATGTGGATATTCGTGTGGTTGCGGCCACAAACAAGAGCATTGAAAACGAAATTGAGGCAGGGCGCTTCCGAGAAGATCTCTACTATCGGCTCAAGGTGGTCTCTATTCACATGCCGCCACTCCGGGATCGGGGCGACGATATTCTGCTTCTGGCCCATCACTTCCTAAATCGCTTTGCTAAGAAGTTTTCGCGCCGCTTTCGAACGATTTCAACCGATTGCGCTGAAGCCTTCCAAAGCTATCCCTGGCCCGGAAATGTGCGTGAGTTGAAGAATGTTGTCGAACGCGCGGTTCTCCTAGAAGACGACACGGTCCTGCAACCGCAGCATCTCCCCAAAGAGTTCGTTCGTGAGGGCGGGGGAAGCCTGCCGGCCCAAGGTGCTTTGAGGAGTCTGCAGGAAGTGGTGGATGCCCATATTCTCCAGGTCCTCGAGCAGACCAACTTCAATAAGTCCCAAGCAGCCCGCATTCTGGGCATTTCTCGTCAGAGCCTACTCGACCGACTCAAGCGAGTTGAGCGTCGCAACGAGGCCGCCTCCGAGAAAGCAAGTACTTCCATATCAAGAGCTTAGCTCACTGATCTGCCTAATATTTGGACAGTGTCAAAAAAATGGACAATCACGCGTAACATCAAGTTAGACAGTGGTTTGCGTGTGTTTATAGCGCTTAAAGATGGCGTAACTATCTAGAATTTGTGCACTTGCGCGGTTTTTGTTGCAACAGAATTCATCAAAAATCTCTCTAAGTCATTGCTGTATAGAGGGTTCCATGCGTGTTAGTTGTTTTGGCACGGAATGTGTTAGTAGAGGGCATGGAGGATTGGTGAAATTGTCGTGTCTAAGAGGGTTTTGATCGTCGAGGATGAAAGACTTCTGGCTAGAACGCTATCTACAGCGCTCCGTGAGCAGGGTTATGACGCTGTGGTATCCCATTCGGCTGAAGCCGGGGGAAAGCACTGGCTTGGAAAAAAACTTTTTGACCTCGTCATTCTCGACAATCGTCTGCCAAAGCAAAGTGGCCTTGAGCTGTTTCACGGAGCTCGTGAACGTGGGGCTACGTGCAAAGTCATTCTCATGACCGCTTTCGACAATAGAGG
>JABDJR010000116.1 GCA_013003415.1 Candidatus Eiseniibacteriota bacterium
GTGGCGGCCTCCAATTGGTTGTACATCTTTGGACCAACCGGCGCGCTTGAGGGCGTCACCAACTTCGTCGATCTGGCTTCCGAGTCCCCGTCGCTGGGAGACACGAACGATGATGGCGATCTTGAAATCGCCGTGCCCACCACCAATGGAAAAGTACATCTTTTTGGTCCAACCGGAACTTCAGAATCGGGTTGGCCCCAGTCCACCGGCAACGGCCAGCCGGTTAATCAAGTGGCGCTAGCAAATTTCGTCTCGGGCTGGGAACTCGACTTGGTGTACACCTCCGTAGATGGAGAAGTGCACGCCAAGCAGGGGACTGGCTCTAATGTCTTGTCTTATCCCCACCCGGTTTCAGGCACAGGTTCGCTTACGGCATCGCCGCTTGTAAACCTGGTATACAACGGCGGCAACATCAGCTTCCTGTTCGCTCGAGGTTCCGAGCTTTCCTCTCGCGATAATCTCGGAGCCTACACCACCGAAGGGTATCCGAGAGAAGTGTACGGGAACATCGAGTTGACTCCCGCCTTAGGAGACATCGATCTTGATGGATCCTTGGAATTGGTAGTGCTAACCGATAGTGCTATCGAGGTTTTTGACATCAATAAGGCCCCTCAAACTAACCCTGAGCGGCGCTGGAACATGCACGGAGCAAACGCGGCTCGCACGAGTTGCTCAAGCTGTAGCTACACCACCGTAACCGGGGTTGATGATCAGGTTCTAGCTCCAGCCCAACTCATGTTCGCCGGCGCCTCCCCTAACCCGGCATCGGGGCCCACCACCTTTAACTACGCACTTCCCACCGCGGCCATGATTGAGCTGGCCATCTTTGATGTCCAAGGGCGCCGCATTTGGAACGTGATGAAACCGGAGCACCCGGAAGGCAATCACACCTTACGGTGGAATGGAAAAGACCAGTGGGGAAGCGATGTGAACCCAGGCGTTTACTTCGCACGCATGCGCGCTACGGGGACTGACTTCTCCAAAGTCGAAACTCGCAAAGTAGTGGTCGAACGGTAGCTAAAACCCAAACCGATGTTCTCTGAACTTGGAACGTCCCCTATCGGAGTTGTTATGAAACACCTGGTATCCCTTCTCCTATTGGCCTCCCTAGCCCCCGTTAACATCTCGCTAGCTGAAGTGGGCGGTGACGACGTCCTCATGGCAACTCATACCACCAGCGCAACGGGCTCTTTTTCATCCAACATCGTTGCGACAGATACCGGAATCTTGTTCGCAACCGGGCAGCAGACCACGTTCAACGGGAATGAGATTTTCGTCTATCGCTCTGATGACAACGGTCAAACTTGGGATACCTGGAGTACTTTCTCTCATCCCCTCCAGATCATTCACTATTCAAATCCGTCGCTCATCGTAACCGACGGCATCAATGATCGCCTCTTTCTCGCGTATCATGCCTCGGGCTTCTCACAAAGCACTGTCAGGGTTGGCTACACCGATGCTTTAGCGGCTACACCCTCGTGGACCTTTACCGATGTTGATGTTGATAACTTGGGAAACCATCGTGATCTCGCCTTGACCAGCGATAGCAAGACCTTCAACTCCTATTACCTCTACTTCGCATTCACCAAGTGGAACGGAACGGGCTATGACATGTACTTTGCCCGCTCCACCGATCAGGGCTCAACTTGGGAAACTCCCTATGCGGTCATGTCGACGGCCGGCATTAGTTACACCCATCCCGACTTGGACTACGGAACAAGACTGCACCTGGTCGCCCAATCTTCGAATGCCGGCGATACCGCCACTCGCTACCGTAACGCGGGCTTCCGCGTCCTCAACAGCGGAAGCTGGAACGCTGAAATTGTTCACGGGTCGGAAACCGACGGCATCGACCAACTCAATGCTCGCGTGGCCGCCAACGGTAGCGACTTAAGCGCGATGGTAGCCTGGAATCAAAATGAGAATATACATTGGCGATCCACCACCGACGCTGGCAACACCTGGACCCCGGCCGCCGTTAGCAACGGGTATCTTCTCTACGGCCTAGCCAGCAATAGCGACAGCTATGCCATGGCCATCAAGCCTAGTGGCATTCTTGGGATCTATATCTCCGAACCGACCTCCTCCGACCTCCAAGGTCTGTGGTTGACCACTCCCATGATTGGGGGGCCCAACGACTGGATCAGCGGAAGCGGTACCGCCGGTTTGAGCTTTAATCCATCAGAGAATGAGGAGTGGATGGCCACCATTTGGTACGACCCGTCCTACGCAGGGGATCCCGGTTTTTATTTTGATGGAGAATGGCGTGGGGGACCGGGATATCCGAACTGGGAAACCGAACCGATCAATCATCCGAGTTTGGCCACGACGCACCCGGCACTCGCGGACATCGATGGGGACAATGATCTCGAGATCATTTACAACGACATCACCGGTGCCCTCAAGGTCATTCAACC
>JABDJR010000135.1 GCA_013003415.1 Candidatus Eiseniibacteriota bacterium
TAAAGTGAATGACGTTGGCGCGGATCGCCCCTTGGGGGGACACCAAAACCGGGCGTCCCTGGTCGCCACGGAACACCGGAACCGGCTCGTCGGTTTGCTGCAGGTTCGGAAGCGCAATAAGAAGTGCTGCGGCTGCGGCCAGAGGCGCGCCGAGCTTGAATCCCCAGTGGTGCCACCAGGGTCGCGGAGCAAGGGTAAGAACTTTGGCTTCGCCCGCCGCGCGAACCGCGGCTGCCGCTTTGCCCTCAATCAACAGCTCATGGGTCGCCTGCTGGTTGTAGATGGCATCGGCCAGGCCCGGGTTATGAACGGCACGGTCCTCGAACGCTTTTCGTTCGTCGTGGCTCATCTCTCCGGCAAGGTAGGCCGTAACCTGAGTCTGTTGTTCATCGGTAAGTTCGTATGGCAGGCGTGTCATGTGGCTACCCCCGAGGCTTCCAAAAGGCTCCTCAGTTTGGTCCGGCAACGATACACCCGGCGATACAACACCGCCGCGGTGACCCCTTCTTCTTCGGCCAAACTTGCCGGCGACTGTCCGTCCAGAAGCCGCCGCAAGTATTGGCCACACTTGGAATCGCCGCTTGCCAACGTATCCAAAGCTGTATTGACAGCCGAGATCTGCTCATCTCTGCTGAGCGCCTCAACCGGAGTAAGACCGCTGGAGATTTCGGCAACCTCTTCTAAGGGTGCCTCTCGGGAACGTGTCTTTTGCTTTTGGTAATAGTTTCCGATGACGTTTCGCAGCACCTGAAAACACCATGCTAAGCCGGGCATGTCTTGAACCTCGTCCCCCGGTTGAAATCCCTTCTCAAAAACAATCCCCATGGCCTCCTGCACCAGGTCCTCGACCAGATCTTCGGGCACCCGGCGCCGCGCCAGGCCCACAAAGCGGACCCGAAGCTCGGCAAACCAGTGGTCTATATGGGGCTGTTTACCATCGGTCATCTTGATTATTTGGGATGGGGGAAGATCTCCCGCGCCGCAGGTACAACGGGAAGAACTTGCCAACTTACTGCCATGGGGGAGGATAGGCCCCGGACCCGCCCTTGGGAAGGGGTGAAGGGCGGATCCGTCGCTCCTTTGACCATAGGCTCCCTCTTCGAATGACCCTAGGTCCCCACTTCAAACCCCATCCGCCGGCTAGCCCCCTTCGGCCCCTCCCATGGGCTGTGCTATAGTCCGCCCCCATGCAAATTATTCGAATCTTCCTCAGATCTAGCCCCCCAGACCTGTCTGCGGTACGCCGCGGGCAATAAGCCCGCTGTCCGCCATTTGCTCTTCTGGTTTTCACCAGATCCCACATCTTAAATTCAGTTGATACGAGTCGCCGATGCATGGCGCGGTTGGAGAAGTGATGTCAAAGCCCGAACTACCCAAAGCTTATGAAGCCAAAGACCACGAAACGCGAATCTACGCCGAGTGGGAAAAAGACAAAGAGTTTCGCGCCACGGTGAACCCGGATCGCGAGCCCTACACCATTATGATTCCGCCGCCCAACGTCACGGGCGTGCTTCACATGGGCCATGTTCTCGACAACGCCCTTCAAGATTCCATGATTCGCTTCCGACGCATGCAGGGGCGCGAAGCTCTGTGGCAGCCGGGAACCGATCACGCGGGGATCGCCACCCAGAACGTGGTCGAGAAGGCCCTGCGGGCGGAAGGCAAAACCCGTCACGATCTGGGGCGCGAAAAGTTCGTGGAGAAAGCTTGGGCCTGGAAGGAAGAAAAGGGCGGCCACATTCTGCAGCAGCTTCGCCGCCTGGGTTCTTCGCCGGACTGGGATCGCACCCGGTTCACCATGGAGCCCGATCTTTCCAAGGCGGTGACCGAGGCGTTCATTCGCCTGCATAAGAAGGGTCTCGTTTACCGAGGGAACTACATCGTCAACTGGTGTCCTCGTTGCATGACCGCGTTGAGCGACGAAGAAGTGGAGCACACCGACGAACAATCGAGCCTCTGGCACATTCGTTATCCCTTAAGCGATGGCAGCGGTCATGTGACCGTAGCCACCACGCGCCCGGAAACCATGCTTGGTGACACCGCGATTGCCATTCACCCGGATAGCGAGAAGACGGCTCACCTCAAAGGCAAAACCGTGCGTCTTCCCTTCTTGGATCGCGAGATCCCGATCGTGGAAGATGACTATGTCGATGCTGAGTTTGGAGCGGGTGCCCTTAAGGTGACGCCGGCTCATGACCCCAACGATTTCGAAATTGGTAAGCGTCACAACTTACCCGCGATCAATGTGATGAACAAAGACGCCACCATCAGCGAAGAAGGCGGCCCCTTTGCGGGCATGGACCGCTACGATGCGCGGAAAAAGGTCGTGGCCGAGCTTGAAGAGATGGGCTTGCTCGAGAAAATTGAGGATCACCCCAACGCCATGGGACGTTGCCACCGATGCAACACCGTGGTCGAGCCTACGCTTTCCATGCAGTGGTTTGTGAAAATGCAACCGCTTGCCGATCCGGCCTTGAAGGCCTATCACGATGGCGATGTGAAGTTCATTCCTGAGCACTGGGGAAAAACCTACACCCATTGGCTCGGCAACATTCGCGACTGGGTAATCTCTCGCCAGCTTTGGTGGGGTCATCGCATTCCGGTGTACTACTGCGATGGTTGCGAGCACGAGATGGTGGCCCACGAGGCACCGGCAAATTGTGAGAAGTGTCAGGGCACAGCCATCACGCAAGATCCCGATGTGCTCGACACCTGGTTTTCTTCCTGGCTTTGGCCCTTCAGCACCTTGGGCTGGCCCGAAAAGACCAAAGACCTGGAGTACTTCTATCCCACCCAATGGCTCACCACGGGCCCGGATATTATTTTCTTCTGGGTGGCACGCATGATCATGGCGGGTCTGGAGTTCATGGGGGAAGTGCCCTTCAAAGAGGTGTACCTCCACGGTATTGTGCGCGACGGCAAAGGGCGGAAGATGTCGAAGAGCTTAGGCAATAGCCCTGAGCCCATCGACATCATCGATGAGTACGGAGCTGACGCTCTACGTTTCACCATGATCGCGCTCACGCCCACCGGCCAAGATGTGCAGTTCGACGCCAAGAAGACCGAACTGGGCAGGAACTTTGCAAACAAGATTTGGAACGCCTCGCGTCTGATTCTGTCCAACCTCGAAGGCTACACGGGCCAAGAGACGATGGCGGAACCGACGGCGGCCGACCGGTGGATTCTTTCGCGTCTCGATCGGGCGATTAGCGAAGTGACAAAAGCGTTCGATGAAAGCCGGTTCAGTGAGGCGGCCTGGTACCTCTACGAGTTTTTCTGGAAAGAATACTGCGACTGGTACCTTGAGTTCTCGAAGCTGCGCTTGCGCGGCGAAGAGGGTGAGGAAGCGCGGAGTCGCGCCCAGCACACGACGCTCGAGGTTCTGAAAACCTCGCTCACATTGCTCCACCCCTTGTTCCCGTTCATGACCGAAGCGGTGTGGGAAAACGTTCCTAGTACGGAAGGGCGACTCATTGCCGCGAACTGGCCGGATGCCCGTGGGGCAGTCGATGAAGCGGCCGAACGTGAGATTGAACCGGTGATGGAAGCGATCAGCGCTCTGCGTAACATGCGCGGAGAAATGAACGTTCCCCCGAGCACGCGGTTAAGCATCATGGTGCAAACCGATACCAACACCCAGGCGCTGCTTGAGAAGGGCACCGGATTGCTTCGGACTTTGGCTCGCGTGGACAGCATTGTCATGGGT
>JABDJR010000142.1 GCA_013003415.1 Candidatus Eiseniibacteriota bacterium
TGATTGCTCAGTTCGCGATCATAGCCATCGGCGTAGCCAACCGGTAGCACGGCGAGTTTTGTTGGCGCAGAAGCCCGCCAAGAACATCCGTAGCCCACATAGCCACCGGCCGGAACATCTTTAACCTGGGCCACGGTTGTCTTCCAACTTAACACCGGCCGAAGTGAAAGATCGGCTCCCGGAACATGCTGTGCCGAGACCTTGGTTTGCTTGCTCGGCCAGATTCCATAGGAGGCGATTCCCACCCGCACCAAACCAAAGTTCGCTTTCGGGAAAAGAATGGCCGCTGCCGAACAGGCTGCGTTGGGCACAGGAACTTCTAGACCAAGTGATCTCGCATGCGCAAGCAGATCGACATAAGTTTGAAGTTGGCCCTCGGCAAAGGAGTGATCGGTGGTGTCTTCGATGTTGGCAAAATGAGTGGCCAAGCCTTCTAGCTCAATCCCGGGAAGATTCGGAATCCGATTCAGAACGCTTTCGAGTTCCTTTCCATCGAACCCATAGCGATGGGTGCCGGTTTCGACTTTAAGATGCACCTTGACCGAGACACCCACGTCTTTGGCCGCAGAACTCAAAGCCACCAAGGAAGCCTCAGAGCTCAGCACAGGAATACCCTTTGCGCTCACCAACTCGGGAAGGTCGCGTATGGATACATAGCCCAAGACCATAATCGGCTTTGTGATTCCGACTTTTCTGAGGCGAAGCAACTCTTCGACGGAGATTACCGCGAAGCGGTCGGCGGCGTTTGCCGACTCTACAGCCTGACCAACCAGCTCGAGCCCATGGCCGTAGGCGTTGGACTTGATGACATGGACGAGTTCTACCGCGGGACCAATGCGTTGGCGAAAGGCCTGAAGATTCCCAAGCAGAGCTTCACGCTTGATCTCAAGCCAAGTCAGAGCTGTGCTATTTGTGGGCAAGACAGGGTGGGTCATTCCCTAGTAGCGGGTAAGCGACGGATCGATGACGTCGGCCCAGCGATCAATGCCTCCGGCGAGGTAGCAAACGCGTTCGAAACCAAGGCTCCAAAGCGTGACCGCAGCATCCATGCTTCGCGCTCCGTGATGGCAAACCAGAACCACCTCGGTATCGCGATCGAGTTCTTCGTCGGCGCGATAGTCGAGTTCGCCCATGGGAATATGAAGCGATCCTTCAAAGGGCGCTAACTGTGCTTCCCATGGTTCACGGACGTCGACGACAACAACATCTTGTTCCTCGTCGAGTAGTCGTTTCAATTCTCTTGGAGTGAGTTCCCAGCGATCCACGCGGTCTGTGTAAAGACGAGGGCTCTGCCCACTCTCCCACCAAGGCTCGGGCTGGTTTCTCATGAAGTCCGACATAGGTTTCTTTGACTCCCTAAGGGTTTGCTCATCTTGGTGCCATCATCCTTGGACACCATCGCGGTAATCATACCGCTATTGGGAAGCATTTGCTTCGGAAAGGTGATTAGAAAACCGTTTTAGGCTCCGGGAGAGCGAAGCATGGCCCCGAGAGCCTGGACCAATTCCGACTCGCTTTGATCGCGAGAGATACCGGGAACCAGATTCTGCTGCTCAAATAGGGCCAGTCGAATGGTCATGCCAAGGGCGAAAGCTGCCTTAAGATAGGCGTTTGTGGGTGGGATAGCCCCGGATTTAGTTGCCGCTTTGATGGCGTCGGCGACCACATCGCTTGGCTTTTTCGTTCCCGCCAGCCATCGCACATACTCGCTATGGAAAACCTGAAAAAGTAGGGCGTGTTCCTTGGGGTTTCTGCGAGCAAATCGCAAGAAGCCCACCAGGAGCCCGGTGACTCTTTCCACTGCCCCCTCCCAGCGATCCCGCTCATCTTCCATGCTCCGAATGAGCCTCTCGTAGGCGCTTTCAAACAACTCCTGGGCCAGAACTTCCTTCCCTTCCCAGTATTTGTAGAGCGCTGCCTGGGAACACTCAGCCTTCTTGGCAATGTCACCCACGGTGGCCCCGCTGACTCCTCGCCTGCCGAACAGATCGAGACTCACCCGGAGAATACGCTCTTTCGCCGGAGATTCACTTTTCACAGCCACGAACTCAATCCTCCTTAACCCAAAAGTTGAGCTTCTTTTCAAGCTGAAATGGGACTTCATGCTCGACCCCATTTCAAGGGTCTGACAGGAGGTTAGTGAACACTAACTCACCAAGTCAAGCCCCACTTGCGCTGGGCCGATAATAGGCGTAGGCTAACCCCTCTTCGCTAACACCACATTGCCCGGTCCCGAACCCACCCTCTAAGGAGTCCTTTGCTATGAGTGCTGATCGCACCTACGACGTTGTTGTCATCGGAGCTGGCCCCGGCGGTTATGTTGCCGCGGTTCGCGCGGCCCAAGTTGGACTCAAGACCGCAATCGTTGAAAAAGACAAAGCCCTCGGTGGCACTTGCCTCCTTCGAGGCTGCATCCCGACCAAGTTCCTGTTGCAGGCGGCCACTCACTACGACGAAACAAAAAACTTTAAGCGGTTCGGCTTGGAACTCCCGGGCGAGATCCTGATCAACTGGGATCAGACCATGAAAGAAAAGACCAAGACGGTCAAAAAACTCACGGGTGCGATTGCCGGGCTCATGAAGAAGGGCAAGATCGATGTGTTTGCCGGTCACGGCACCTTGCAGGGCGGCGGGAAGATCAGCGTCAAACTGAACGACGGCGGAAGCGAAACTCTGACCGCAAAGAACACCCTGATCGCCACCGGCTCCTATCCCAAGATGCTCCCCTTCTTAAACCGCGATGGAAAGCGTGTCATCACTTCCGATGAAGCCTTAGAACTCCCCTCCATTCCCGAGTCCCTGATTGTGGTTGGCTCCGGTGCTGTTGGTAGCGAGTTTGCGTCTATTTACAACTCCTTTGGCTCGAAGGTCACGCTTGTCGAGGCCCTTCCCCGCATGATGCCCCTTGAGGATGAAGACATCAGCACGGCCATGTTGAAATCTTATAAGAAGCGCAAGATCGACGTTCTCATCGACACCGCAATTCAAGGGGCCGACGTCACCGACAAGTCCGTCACCGCGCACTTCAAGAACGGCAAAGGCGAAGAATCCTCGGTAGAGGCAGAAGTTCTTCTGATTGCCGTGGGTCGCGGACCCGTCACCGAAGGCCTGGGCCTTGAGAATACCGCCATTCAGCTCGATCGCGGATTCATTCCCGTCGATGCCTATATGCAAACCGCCGAAGCCGGCGTTTACGCCATTGGCGACGTTGTCCCCACCGCCGGTCTCGCCCACTTGGCGAGCAAAGAAGGTGTCTTGGCGGTCGAGCACATGGCCGGCCACGAGGTGCGCCCCATCCGCTACGAAACGGTACCGAACGCGGTGTACTGCGAGCCCGAGGTTGCCTCGGTCGGCCTTACCGAGGCCAACGCAAAAGCCGCCGGCCACGACGTCAAAGTTGGGAAGTTCCCCTTCACTCACAGCTCCAAGGCCATGATCGCCGGGCACCAAGAAGGGTTCATCAAGATCGTTGCGGACTCCAAGTACGACGAGGTGCTGGGCGTGCACATCATGGGACCCAAGGCCACCGAACTTATTGCGGAAGCGGTGGTGGGTATGACCCTGGAAACCACCACCGAAGAAATGTTCCGCGCCATTCACCCCCATCCGACGCTGAGTGAATCGGTGATGGAAGCGGCCGAGAATCTTCATGGCGAAAGCATCCACATCTAAGAAAGCTCCGCAGAAGCGGAGTACGACCAAGAAGTCGCAAGCGCGACCCTCAGACACGCTGACCGCCGAGCAGAAGCTTGAGCTGTTCCGCTGGACGCTCATGACCCGAAAGCTTGAAGAGCGGTTAACGAACCTGTACCGGCAAAACAAAGTTGTGGGTGGGTTGTATCGAAGCTTGGGGCAAGAGGGCGAAACCGTCGCCGCCGCCTACGCTCTACACAAAGACGATTTGGTGGGCCCCCTTATCAGGAACTTGGGGGCTTTACTCGTCCGCGGGTACCCGGCGCGCGACATTGCCATGCAGTATATGGCTCGTGGAGGCGGCCCCACTCAGGGTAAGGATCTGAACGTCCACTTCGGCGATGTGCACACCCACGGCGTGGTTCCCCCCATCAGCATGCTCGGCGATGTGGTTCCGGTCATGGTAGGCATTGCCCTCGCCGCCCGCATGAAAGGCGAGAAACGCGTAGCGCTTACCTACATTGGAGATGGCGGAACCAGTACCGGGGCCTTCTACGAAGGCATGAACCTGGCCGCAGTTTGGAAGCTCCCTGTCATCGTGATCGCCGAAAACAACGGCTACGCCTACTCCACGCCCACAAATCGTCAAATGGCGGTCGACTCGATGGTCAAGAAGGCCGATGGCCTGGGCATCTTCGGGATCACCATAGATGGAAACGACATTCTCGCCGTTTACGATGCGGTTCACGAAGCCCGTGAGCGAGGCTTACGCGATGAGGGACCGAGCCTGATCGAAGTGATGACCTACCGGAGAAAAGGTCACGCCGAACATGACATGCAGAAGTATGTGCCCAAAGGCGAAATTGAGTCTTGGGAGAAGAACGATCCCATCGACCGGTACATTGCTGAGCTGGTGAAAACTGGCGTTGCCACCAAAGAGCAGCTTGAAGCGATCACCCAAGAGGTGACGACTGAAATCGAGAGCGAAATGGAGATCGCTTTGGCAAGTCCGCCTCCTAATCCAAGCATTACTTTGGAGAGTGTCTACTTCGATCCCCCCCTAGCCGAAGATCACTTAGCTCCCTACCGGGAGACATCATGAGCACCGTCACTTACCTCGAAGCCATCCGCGATGGCCTCCACGAAGAAATGGAACGGGACGAGTCGGTTTTCCTCATTGGTGAAGATGTGGCCACCTACGGAGGTGCCTTTGGGGTCACCACCGGACTCAAAGACAGCTTTGGTGAGGAGCGCATTCTTGACACCCCAATTAGCGAAGTCGGTTTTACGGGAGCTGCCATCGGTGCGGCCATGATGGGAATGCGTCCGGTGGTTGAGTTCCAGTTTTTGGACTTCATTGCCTGCGCCTTCAACATCATTACCAACTATGCCGCAACCACGCGCTACCGTACCGGCAACGGTGTCCCCATGGTCATGCGTGGCCCCATGGGTGGCGGTGTTCGGGGCGGCCCTTTCCACAGTCAGAACCCGGAGTCTTTTTTCTTCAACACCCCAGGACTGAAGATTGTGGCTCCGGCCACGGCCTACGATGCCAAGGGGCTCCTGAAAAGCTCCATTCGGGACAACGATCCCGTGATTTTCCTCGAACACAAGTATCTGTATCGCCGCATGAAGGACGATCTCCCCAGCGGTGAAATCCTTGTCCCCATTGGAGAAGGACTGGTCAGAAAAAAAGGCGGCGATCTTTCAATCATCACCTTCGGCTCCATGGTTCACCGCTCTCTTGAGGCTGCCGATGCCCTAGAGAAAGAGGGAATCCATGCCGAGGTGATTGATCTTCGAAGCCTGTTGCCTTTTGACGAAGCCTTGATTCTCGAATCGATTAAGAAAACCGGTAAGGCACTCATTGTTCATGAAGCCACCTTAACCGGCGGTGTGGGCGCGGAGTTCGCGGCTCGCATCAGTGAAAAAGCATTCGAATACTTAGACGGACCTGTAACCCGAGTTGCGTCCTTGGACACACCTGTTCCCTATAGCCCTCCGCTTGAGGACATGTTCATGCCATCGACACAAATCATTACCAACGCAGCACGAAAGCTGGCGCACTACTAACGGAGGCCTTCCATGTCTCAAGAAATCATCATGCCCCAAATGGGTGAGTCCATTGCCGAGGGTACGATTACCAAGTGGCTCAAGAAAGTGGGAGACACCATCGAGCGGGATGAACCCCTGTTTGAGATTTCCACCGACAAAGTCGATGCGGAAATCCCCGCCCCTTCGGCCGGCGTTTTGCTTGAGATCAAAGTGCCTGAAGGCGAAACGGTAGAGGTGAACTCCGTGGTGGGAATGATTGGAGCAGAAGGTGAGTCCGCAGGATCCGCTGCCCCCGCCGCAGCCGCTCCCGAGCCGGAACCAGCTCCGGCACCAACGCCTGAGCCTGCACCGGCACCCACTCCAGCCCCGGCCCCCGCCGCAGCCGCTCCGGCTAGCCCAGCCCCGGCCGCTCCCAGTGGTGGCGTTTCCAAGCCTTACAACGACTACTCTCCAGAAGAGATGCGTAAAGTTCGCTCATCCCCTGTGGTGCGGAAGATTGCCGCCGAGCACAACGTGGACCTGAGTGTTGTTCCCGGCACCGGAGTATCCGGCCGCGTCACAAAACAAGACATTGTGCAGCACGTTTCCGGCGGTGGTGCTGGTGCCCCGGCATCAAAACCTGCTCCCGCAGGAGCCCCCGCACCCGCGCCCGCAGCTCGACCGAGTCAAGATGGAGGCCTCTTCATCCCTGACTTACGTATCCCTGCTTATGGCGCAGGCGAACGTGTCGAAGTCGAACCCATGTCCATCATGCGCAAGAAGATCGCCGAGCACATGGTTTACTCGCAATCGGTGTCGGCTCACGTCTGTTCCTTCTTCGAGATTGATTTCGAAACTGTGGTCGCTCAGCGCAAATCGCAGAAGCAGGAATTTGCCGATCGCGGAGCCAACCTAACGTACATGCCCTACATTTTGCGGGCCGTGGTGGAGGGGCTCAAAACCTATCC
>JABDJR010000149.1 GCA_013003415.1 Candidatus Eiseniibacteriota bacterium
GCAGTCGCCTTCACCCTCCGTACAGACCGGGAAAGGCTTGTCGGTTTCGAAGATTCTCTCAAGCACGACTTCATGAAGCCACGAGTCCCCGAAATCGTATTCGTAGAGAAACAGGGGCATATCGGGACCGAGATATTCATCGAGTCGAATGTTCCAGCCAGGTAAGAAGGGGCTTGGGCCGCCGGGGTCGGGAATACCAATCGAATCGAGGTGTCCGCTTGAGAGTTTCGCAACCCGAAATTGGTGGAGGTGTCTGTCTTCCCACCCCATCGCGTCTTGAATCGCCACGTGAAGATCCCAAAAAGTTGCGTCGCTGGAGATCAAGAATCTTCGCCAAATCATGGGCAGCACACCCAGAAGGACCACGCGGAACTGGATGACCAAACTATTTTTCATGGAGATAAGTTACCAACTTCTAACCTTGCAACCGTCGGTGCGTCCTAAGACTCCTCAAGCACGGCAGAAACGCGATCCCCCACCGCAATGAAGGCCGCCCATAGCGCGAACAAGATCACGACCGCAGGACTCAGCATCGACATGGGGCCATACCAAGCACCAAAGTCCAAAGACCAAGGCGCCTGCCCCAAGACAATGACGAACCCATAGATGACCGCGGCAAGAACGCCGAACCGCAAAAGGGTAAACAAAAGAGTGATGCCCCCGAAGATGGCGGCGGCTAGAAGACCCGCGACCGTCAGGTCGGCTGGGTTTAGGAAGTAGTAAAGGGAAATGATTCCCCCAACCAGGAAGAACGCGGCAATGGCAATCCGATCGCGCCGAACAATGAGGCGGAGGAGTAAGAAGAGCACCAAGGAGAGCAGAATCAGGGTCGGAGCCCAAGCGATGGCGTAGAACAAAGGAGCCAAGGACCCGCTCATGCCGCCAATACCGGCGGACACGATGATCATTTTGCCCAAGGCGTTGGGGAAGCTCGGCGCCAGAACATGGGCAATCAGAATGTAGAACAAGAGCGTTAGGGACCCAATAACAAGCCCGGCAAGAATGTCGCGACCGATCAGCGCATCGCGCCATCGGTGATCGACCAAGCGGACCCAGGAAGTGAGGCTCCCCGGTCGGATGCGGCGCATGAAGGGCTCCACGGCCAGATAGGCGAACCACACGGAAACCCCATGGACCAGCGCATGCCCGAAAGGTGCCCCCGCGGATAAGTGGGTCAAAGCGGTACCTAAAGACATTTCGTTTAGGGATATTAGAAACACCCACTGGAGAAGGTAGCCGACGACAACAATGGAGGCGAACGTCGTGGCTCCTCGAAAATCGGCGCGACCAAGCCGTACATTGCGCCACGCGAAAAGAAGGGAGACCACCAAAGGAATGAGTTGGGTGAGGATCACCGCGAAGAAAGGGATCTCAGGTCTGGAGAGAGGGGGATGCAACAGCGGCTCTGTCCTGATTTGAGGACCGGTTGTGGTGATGCTCGAGAGATTCCCCGACATGTACTGCGCCGTGATTTCCGTGGGGTCTCCATTTCCCCCGGCGCCTTTCCATTTCACGATGCCCTGATTGGTGACCTGACGGTAGTCAGACGGATTCAGGTTCATGGCTTCAAACACACCCGAATGGTCGTCAGGAAGTTCCCATCCGATCGTATCCGGGTGGACGAAACGGAATCCGCGCAGCTCTCCGTCCATGGTGATAATCATGCCCGTTTCACCCAGGGTCAGTCTGCCCAGCGCAGTTTCGTTAATGCCGCCGTAATGAAAGTCCTTGCTCAAGAGCGTATTCGAGCTCCAAATCTTCCAAAACGCTTCCGAGGACGGAAGCTTCTCCGAATTTGCGCCGAGCGTAGAGTCTGGGGACTGTCTTAGAAAACCCGACGCAGAAAACCGGGGAGGTTCCTTACCTGTGAGTTCCTCAAAGAGCACATCGGCTTGGGCGGTGAGAACCGCTTTCGGTTGGGTCAGGGGTTTGAGCAAGCGACCCTGCAAATGAGCGACGCCCAAAACCGCAACCATCACCGTGAGCAAACTCAGGATTGCGGGCAGGACGGGCAAGGTTTTGTCACCTCCCGAGTCCGCGACCAGCTCCAAAGATGGAATCTCGCCGGCGGCCAAGGCGGCAGCCAGCGGGTCGCCTCCGGGGAGCGCGGCTAAGATGGAATAGGCGGAGGGCGGTCTCTTGCTGGGGTCTTGTTCCAGGCAGCGGGCCAGAAC
>JABDJR010000191.1 GCA_013003415.1 Candidatus Eiseniibacteriota bacterium
GGCCTGCGCCTCAGCACGAAGCACGGTCTGGCCTTCGTGTTCCACCAGGCGGTACTCGGTCTTCTCCCAAATCTGACGTTCCCGCCAGTCGCGATGCAATCGGCCCTTGTCATCTTCCCAAGCAAAGCCTTGGATCAAGCTGGACGCTGTCGTCAGTTCATTCGCCGAACTCACGGCTACCAAACCCTGAAGCAGCAAACAAACGAAGAGTGTGGTGAAGACTTTAGTCATTGAGATCCCAGTTGTACTTTAAGAACTTGGGTTTCGCCTGGGGATCGATCTTCTGGCGCGAAGCGGGATCGACCCACTCCGTCACATAAGACCACACATCGCCTTCGCGCTCAAAGTCTTCTCGAAACCATTTGAAAATGCGTGAAAGTTTTGGAGGACGGCTAAAGAGTTGGTTCCGCGCCGGATCGTTCACAAACTCGATCATGGCGGCGTCGAGCTGCTCGTCGAGCGCCTTGGCCGTGAACGCAAAGCTTTGAAGTTTAGGACACGACACCGAGGCGCAGTTGATGGCCGCGTGAATCCGCGCGTCTTCGTAGCGCGGGCGCAAAATACGATGTTCAATATCGTCTAAGGAACGCTCGGTTCCCGCCACCTGATGCTTCTGGCGGAACACGCCCGCCGTGGGAATGAAACCCAACAACCGCCCAATCTTGAGCACACCCTCGGTGGGCCAAGCTTCGAGCACCGCGTCGATCATGACGGCGTTGTAGGCATTGATCCAAAACGCCATTTGCTCGTTTCGGGTCCAGTCATAGGGATCGGCTTTGGCCAAGGCATCGAGATAAACCTGCAAAGCCTTGCGGTCGGCCAAGAAACCTTCGTAGTCCACATGGCCGTCGTTCACATGACGTTTGAGGAGAGCATCCCACGCTTCGTGACTAAACTCGGCAGCATCCGCGGTTACAGCATCGTCAGCCGAGGACTCCGCCGCCATTGGGGATTCAGTCGCCAGAGAAACTGCCGGGGCAGCTAGGCTCGCAACCGTAAGAATGAGAAAAATGGAGAAATACTTCATAGCTTCGCTCAAAACTACGGCCTCTAGGCCAGGCTGTGACTCAGCTCGACAACCGCTCTAGCTTTTGCTGCATGTCGCGTTTGGGCATGAGATCGCCCTTCTTGGTGGCCACCTCCACCCCTTTTTCAAACGCCGCTCGTGCTTCTTCCGTGCGATCGGCCCGCATGAGGGCGGTTCCAAGCAAGTTGTAAGCTGCACTGTAGTCGGGTTGCACACGCACCGCATTCCGTAAAGGATCTACCGCGTCTTCATAGCGCTCTAAATCCGAAAGCAATTTCCCCATGCCGAAGTTCGCCACCGTGTCGTCGGGATCGATTTCAAGCACCTGCTGAAACAACTCCAAGCGCTCTTCCATTTGGGCTCGGGCTTGCGCGTTGTCTTCTTCTTGCTTCTTCTTGGCCGCCGCTTCCCCCGCATCGCGCTTCCAAGAGAGATACAGAGCCTTGCCCTTGGCCTCTTCCGCTTCTTCGATCTTCCCCTGCTGGGCCAAGTAGCGACTGAGGTTGGTCCAGGACATGGGGTTGTTGGGATCGACATCGGCGAGCATCTGCATGGTCTCTACCGCTTCATCGATCCGACCCAAACGCTCCTGACTCACTCCCATGGCCTCTACCGCATCGCCAAAGTTGGGATCCATGAGCAGAGACTTTTCGAACAAACGAATCGCGCCCTCAAAGTTGTCGTTCTTAAACGCTTCGAGCCCGTCCATATAAAGCTTTCGCGATTGTTCCTTGGGTCCGGGCACGCGATAGAGAGGAAGCTCAGCCACGGTGGCCGCAACCAAGTCACCGTCCATCTTCAGATACACGGTTCGTCCCGGCTCGGAAAAAGCACTACGCAAGAACGCCAGACCCACAACCTTCCGCAAACTCGGGGAGTGCACCGCACTCTTCACCTCGCCCACCGCAGATTCATCGTGAACAATGAGGGTTCCAAGCTCGGGTACCGCCTCGCCTTCAATTAGCAACCCCACAAGCTGACGATTCACCTGCCCGCGTGCGTGAACACGTGCCACCGTTTCTTGCCCCAGGTAGCAGCCCTTGGTGTGGGAGACCATGGTTTCTCCAAGGGGCCCCAACTCTTGAAGTAGAGTCTTTTCGGAAGTATCCACACCAAGTTTGGGATGGCCACCTTCGATACGCATGACTTCGAGGGCGTCGTCATGGAGTTCGACAAGATCGGGTTCCAGCCCGCGAAGCTTTTCCGTAAACGGAGCCAGCTCGGCGGAAAGTACAAGGAACCGCCCGCCCACATCTCCGGCCCAGGGGTCGTACACAAAAAGTGCCGAAGGAAAGGACGAGAGCGCGCCAAAAGCAAAAGGGTCCAGGGCACGCTCAAACCCTAGGCCTTTGAGAACTACCGGTACACGAGGACCGTGAAACTCCAAGACGGATAGCTCGGGAAGGACCTTCATCTCAAAGTCTTCCCGGATGTGAAACAACTCGAGATCGTCCAGGAAGGCTTGTGCCTCGCCCGTATCGACCAACACCCAAACCTCATCTTTGGATTTGGGAAGCACGGTCAACATGAACCGCAAACGCCCCCGACGCTCCAAACGCGCGGTGCGCACGCCTTGTCCTGGGGAAAGAGCATCGAAGTCTGCGGGGAGTTGGTTTTGTAGGAAGCTTAGGGCGTCGGGCCCCTGAAAACACACCACGCCAAGACTCGGGTTGGGACCGAGGCCGGCAGACCGTCTAGCTTCTAGGGTTGATGAAAACACAGGAGCCTGTCCAATGGGGAGACGCGGCACCTAAACGGAGAAAGACTCTCCGCAGCCGCAGGTGTTTTGAGCGTTGGGGTTGTTAAACACAAACCCTTTGCCGTTAAGGCCGCCTTGATAATCGACTTGCATGTTCTTGAGATACAAGAGGCTTTTGGGATCGACGAAAATACGGAAACCCTCTTCGGCTTCCAAGACATTGTCGCCCGGCTCCTGCAGGGTGAAGTCGAGTTTGTAGGTGAGACCCGAACAGCCACCGCCAGCCACGCCAAGACGCAGTCCTAGGCCATCTTGGTTTTTCTCTTCAAGGAGACGCTTCACTTCGGTGCGAGCGACTTCGGTCATGAGAATGGGCATGGATTGAACGGACATCGGATCTCCTTTTCGGCAATACCGCAGTTGCCTCAATGTTATCAAATGCGACTCCAAATACGGAGCCGCTCAAAAATGCGGTCTTATTTATATCGGTAGGTAATGCGACCTCGCGTGAGATCGTAGGGCGAAAGTTCTACCGTAACTTTGTCGCCATTCAAAATTCGAATAAAGTGGCGACGCATCTTGCCTGAAATATGGGCAAGAATCTCGTGGCCGTTTTCCATCTGCACTTTAAAGCGTGCATTAGGAAGACTGTCGGTAACAATACCTTCGACGACAACCGCGTCGTCTTTTGCCGGCGGCCCCTCGGGGCGAGCGGCATCATCGGTTCCACCCTTCTTCTTCTTTTTCTTCGGTGTGAAACGCCTCGGACGTTTAGCGATAACGAGCCTCCTTATTTGGCTGGGTAAAGCCACCCATGTCGTACAGGTGGCAGATTTGTAATAAACCTATGGCTAACTTGCAATTGTATAACTCCTGGGGCCTGAATTTCATCACCAAAACGCTTGAACCCCTCCCAGAATTCGGTAAGGTCATAGAGGCCTTCGCGGTACCGCCTACTCGAAGATCCGTGCCACCGGACTAGGGACTTCTCCGTCCGAGGATCGTCGTGATCGAATGCTCGCCGATCACCTAAAGATAAGCTAGACAACAACTTGCCTGCTTGGCGAGTCATGGAGGGTAAGCATGAGGTTCTTTCAAAAGACCCGGGTGCTGATAGTAATACTCAGTTTGGGCCTATTTTCATTCCTGGGAGAGGCAAAAGCCGGCACCGCTCCTACAGGATTCACCGATGAGCTGATTGTGGGAGGACTCAACCTACCCACCTGCACGGCCCTACTCCCCGACGGCCGGATGCTCATTACCGAGCAAAAAACACGCGATATCGTCCTGGTGATTGGCTCCACCTTGCACGGATCGGTGCTCAATATTTCGGATGTCCGCACCACCGGTAACGAACGCGGGCTACTTTCCATTGCCGTGGATCCGAACTGGCCCACCGACCCCTACATTTATACCTACTTCAGCAGAAATGGTGGCACGAACTACCTGACGCGCTTCACCGCGTCCGGCGACTTGAGTGATGGTGCAAGCACCAACCTCACCTTCGGGGATCGCTACGATATCTTGACTGACATTCCCGACATCGCGTCGAACCACAACGGTGGCACCACGCGTTTTGGGATCGACGGCATGTTGTATTTGAGCATTGGTGACGATGCGGTCGACCCTTGCGACGCGCAAGAAACCACGAATCTGAGTGGTGTGGTGTTGCGTCTCAACGTGGCCGCCCTTCCTTCCGGAGCCGGCGGACCGGCTAGCAAGGCTTTGATCGCCGCTCCAGGGAATCCCTGGATCACTGACGCCAACGACAACACGAAGATGGCATTTTGCTTGGGCCTCAGAAACCCCTTCAAGATGTCCATCGACCCCGACAACGGCGATGTTTTCCTTGCCGATGTGGGGCAGAGCGACTTTGAAGAAGTGAGTCTCGCCCGCGGCGGTGAAAACTTTGGGTGGCCCTTCCGCGAAGCGAACTTGGTGCGTACCCAGTTTGGTTGCACCGAGCCCGGCGGTAGCGGCAACGCCGTCTACGACCCTCCCATCGCGTTTTACGATCGCAGCGGATTTGGCGCCTCGATCATCATGGGCGTCTCTTACCGCCAGTCGCAAAGCGTTGGCGGCCAGTACCTCTTCCCCACCGCCTATGAAGGCGTGGTGTTCTTCAACGAGTACTACCAAGGTTTCGTGCGAGCCATTGAGTGGGACGGTAACGCCTGGGTGCCTTTTAGTGCGCCGGGCCAACCCAACGCCACCGACTGGGGAACCGGTTTCGACTTTGTTTCGGACTGGATGCAACACCCCGACGGCGCGGTCTACTACCTTGAGCAACTCAGCGGACAGCTTCGTCGCTTAACGCACCCCGGTTCCAGCTCGGTACCCGGCGATGGCTTGCCCATTGGCCTCCGTGCCGCACCGAACCCCTTGCGCGCGGGACAAAACCTACAATTGCAGTTCACCGCCCCCACCGAGGGCCCGGTTAGCCTCTCCGTTTTCGACGTGGAAGGCCGTGCCTTGCGGACCCTCTCCGGGAACGCGTCGGCTGCCGGAGACCTCCGCATGGAGTGGGACGGAAAGGACGTCAACGGCCGTCAAACCGCGCCTGGCGTCTATTTCCTCAAGCTCACAGGACCGAATTGGTCCGAAAATAAGCGCATTACGGTACTCCCCTAGCGTTTAGCTCTTAGGGGTCCGGGCGGCAAACTACCCCCGGACCCGCCCCTAGGGTATAATGCCCCGTCGTTTCCCCTCCGACCGAAACTCAAGCGCCCGGGATAGATTTGGCGCGGAACTTTGTATTGTTCTTACTCTCATGAGGACCATACGAGGGGCCAAAAACTTGGAGTCCATATGAAATCCAGCTTTATGAAACGTTTCTCCGGGATTAGACGCGGTCTAATCACCATGGTGACACTGACTATGATTACACTGACAACCAGCGGTCTGCCCGCGGCCGCCGCTGACAGTGGTGATGCCGCCGCTGCCAAGCTTTCGGGTGAGGTTTCGACTCACTTGGAAAACGCACAAAAGATTCTCGACGCGATCGTTGCCGTTCAAGGCGAACGGGGCATGGAGAACACTCTCCAGCCCATGAACGAGCTTTCTTTGGAGCTGTCCGCAGCTTCCAGCAAAGCTTCGCTCATGCAGAACGTGCACCCCGACCCCGATGTGCGCACCGCCGCTGAGAAAGCCTCGCAAGAAGTGAGTGCCTTCTTCACCGCGCTGTCTTTGAACCGCGACTTCTTCGATGCCATCAACGCCCTTGATCCGAAGAAATACGATGACCTTACGCAACGTCTGATCAAAAAGAACCTGCGTGACTTCCGTCGTTCCGGTGTCGACAAAGACGAGGCCACGCGGAACAAGATCAAGAAGATCCAGGAAGAGTTGGTTGAGATCGGTCAGGAATACAGCCGCAACATCCGTGACGGACAGCGCACCATCTATCTCGATAGCGTCGAGGAACTAGACGGACTCCCCCAGGATTACATCGACGCCCATCAACCGAACGAAGATGGCAAGATCGAGATCACGACCGCCTATCCCGATTACAGCCCCATCATGAGCTACGCCAAGAATGCCGACGTGCGGAAGCGTCTGTATCACGAGTTCAACAACCGGGCCTACCCCACCAACATCGAGGTGTTCAAGCGACTTCTCGAGAAGCGCTATGAACTAGCTAACCTGTTGGGCTACGAGAACTGGGCCGCCTATGTCACCGACGACAAAATGGTCGGTAACCC
>JABDJR010000195.1 GCA_013003415.1 Candidatus Eiseniibacteriota bacterium
CCCCCCATCTGGTCAAGCCTTTGCGCTTTGAAATGAATCCCAGTTCGGAGTCGCCCCCGCGTTGGATGATGTCGCTTGGAGTTGCGATGTATCACTTGATGACAGCTGGGGCAAGCAAAGGTCGCCCCTTCGCCAAACATCCAAGCTATGAAGACGCGAGAATGAACGATGCGCGATTTGTTTGGGAACTGGTACGCGAGGCGAGAGTGGCTGGGGCTCATGCTTCCAGTCATACGCGGTTGGAATCCCTGGGGGAGCCCGGCCAAGAATTCATGGCGGGAGGGCTCCGAGATCAATTGACGGGAGAAGTTCATGAGGTTCGCGGCCGAGTGTGGATCAACGCGACCGGTCCCTGGGCTTCGGAGAAGAGCGGAGCGTCGCTGCGGTTAACGCGAGGCTCGCATGTCATCCTCCGGGGTGAGCTTCCGGGAGCGGCTCAACTCTTTTTTGCTCCGGAAGATGGGCGCGTTCTTTTTTTGCTGCCCTTCGTGCCCGGCTATTCCTTGCTCGGAACGACCGACTTGGATGAGGAAGCGCCGGCCGCCCATCCGGTGGCAACCCGAGAAGAAGTGAGCTACCTCGGTAGAGCGTTTCAAAGTGCATTCCCCGAGTATGCTCCCTGGAAACCGGTGAGCTTGCAGTGTGGCTATCGACCCCTGTTGCCAAGCGGGGGGAGGCCTTCTCAGATTAGCCGTGAAGAGAAATTGTTGGCCGATCCGGATCGCCCTTTGCTTTCGATTCTGGGCGGCAAGTACACGACCTACCGAGCGGTTTCTGAGCGAGCGGTTGATTGGTGCGATCGAGCACTGGGAAGAAACGGAATAAGCCACCCCACAAGGACACGTCGCTTTCCGTCGGGACGTGATTTGGACCGGCTTCCGGAAGCAGCCGATTTGGACGAATTATTGAGCGAAGATGTGGTTACTCTGGAAGACCTGATGTTGCGCCGCACGCCTTGGGGCTACCTGACGGAGTGGCGGGAATTCCTCGATCTTACTTGCGCCAAGCTCGGGGACAAGGGCGGGCAACAGCGCGCGTGGTTTGAGTCGAGACAGGAAAAGCGACTCGAAGCCCTTGAGGCGTGGCCAGAACCCGCGAAATGACACCCTCCCTCACTTTCCCTTTGGGCAGAGTGTAGGTATGCTTCTTCGCGTAGCTTTCCAATGTTCCAAATAGCCCTAAAGAGGCCCGAATGCTTCCCTGTAATTACAACCACCTGTATTACTTCTACCGTGTCGCTGTGCATGAAAGCGTGAGTCGCGCTTCTAAAGAACTATTGATCGCCCAATCCGCTCTGAGCACACAGCTGAAGCAACTCGAGGAATCCCTTGAGCTGACTCTCTTCAACCGGACAAAAGGGGGGATGGCCCTCACCGACAAAGGACAGCTCATTTACAAATACGCCAGCCACATGTTTGAAACCTATGACGACATGCGGCGGGCCATGGCTCTTGCCGAAAAAGAAGTGAAGGGCCCCCTAAAAATTGGGAGCGTGAACTCGGTGGGTATTTATCTACTGCCCGAGATTCTCACTAATTTCCATCGAGAGTTTCCCGACGTGCAAATCCATCTGGAGATGCATAGCTCCAACGAGGTCATTGAACTCCTTCAAGAGAACCTGATTGAGGTGGCGCTCATTGCTTGGGATCGAAAGTATCCCCAGCTCACAGCAAAAAAGATCATGCAAAACAGCTTGATGTTAGTGGGGCACCCGAAACATCCCTTGGTGCGCAAGAAGTCGGTATCCCTCGAAGATCTCCGCGAGCACAATTTCTTGGGTTACGAAAACGGCACTCCCACGCGCATGATGATTGACAGCACGTTCAAAGAAATTGGAATCCCCCTGAAATATGTGTTGGAGTCCGCAAACATCGCCACCATCAAGCACCTTGCAATTGAGGGCATGGGGCTGGCTTTCTTGCCCGAAATTGTTGTTGAGCTGGAGTTGAAGGACAAATCTCTCAAGGTCATTAAAGTCCCCGACTTGTTGCTCGAACGGCCCATCACGGTCTATTGGAAAGAACGCCGCGCGCTCACGCGCCCAGCCGAAGAATTCTTGGCTTTCCTGACGCAGGCTAAAGAGGGATCACCCGTACAGGCATAGCCCCCTGAGTTTGGTGCAAGCCGACTGATTGAAATTCCCGTTTGGAGAAAGGTCTGACGTGAAGAGGTTTAAGGTTTGGGTTCTCGCCGCTTTTGTTGTATCCAACATGGTTTGGGCGTCGTGTCAGCAGACGCCCCAGGAAGAGCCCCCTCCGCCGCCGGAGAACTATTCCCTCGCGGTTGGAGAGCCCACCGAGGCCTACCTCAACGGCATCACAACCCACACACGCCGCCTGGTGTCGCAAGGTAAGCAGCCCATCATCATCTTCGATCTCGACGGCACCCTTTTCCGAAACGGTACGCGAACCAAGCGTATCTGGTTGGACTACGCGCGTGCGAATCAGGCCAGTTACCCGGATCTGGTTTGGAAACTCGAAAAACTGGATCCGCTGACCTTGCCCTATCGGGTGAAGACGTCCCTACCCGGGCTAGGGATCACCGATGAAGCCCAAACCGCGGGGCTAATGCAGGCCTGGGTGAAGGGCTTCTTCTCCAACGAGTATCAGCCGTACGATGTTCCCCTTCAGGGATCGGTCGAATACGTGAACAACCTCTACGAGCTTGGCGGGTTGATCGTCTACCTCACCGGCCGCGACGCACCACGCATGCTCCAGGGTGGTGTGAAATCGCTTCAGGATTCCGGGTTTCCGGTGGGTGTGCATCGAACCGAACTGATGTTCAAGCCCGATAAAGCCGTGGAAGACTCTTTGTTCAAGGTGAACGTGTTTGATTACATCGAGTCGTTAGGGGAGGTTGTGGGGTGTTTCGAAAACGAGCCCGGAAACATCAACTCCATGCATGATCGTTTTCCACGGGCCCAATCGGTGTTCGTTGATACGAACCACCGGCCAGAGGCTCCACCGGTCTCAGCCACGATTCCGGCGATCGAAAGCTTCCGCCTGCCCTAGGCGAGAGTTCCCAGGGTCTGCGCCCAAGGCTGGGCGCGAAGTAGAGAGTCCCAGCAGCCGCGAGGCAAAGTTCCAGCAGCCTGCTTGAGAGGCTCGGGCTAGGAAACTCTAACTAGCTAGACTGCTTGCTATCGGCTTTCGAGGATGCCGACGGGCGGTCGTCATGAACATTGAGGTCATCTTCGATCTCGCGTGTGGATCGCTTGAAGTCGCGAATTCCCTTACCCATAGCACGGGCAATCTCCGGAATTCGGTTGGCTCCAAACAACAGCAAGACGATTAAGAAGATGATAAGTAGTTCGTTTTGGCCAATTCCAAACATGACGTCTCCTGACTGGTCTCAATCCGGCCCGAATTAGGCCTTAACCAAGTCTATCACAGGGCGCTTGGCCCGAGTTTAGGTAAGCTCGGATATCTCTTATTATATCGGCATGATCGAAAGCCATTGGAG
>JABDJR010000201.1 GCA_013003415.1 Candidatus Eiseniibacteriota bacterium
GGAAAGAGAAGGTCAGGACCGCCGGACGCGAACGGGAACATCACGTCAAAGAAATCGACGCGGTCGACCGCGTTCCCACTGCTCTCACCAAAATAGATGTAGTCGCCCCAAATACCCCCTGGGCTGCACTCACCCCCCTTGGCGCCAACGCCTGGAGGTAGTTCAGTAACGCAAAAGCCACCGTCGAGAACAGTGAGAGCACCGGCACCTTGCTGAGCCACAGCCGGCGATACGCAGAGCAACGTGAAACAGAAAAGAACAAACGAATTCCTAGCCAAAGTAAACATAGGACCTCCCCAGATCGTTTTGAATTGCAGACAAATAGCAGAAGGCGACTATACCGTACTTTTCCGGTGAATCGACGAGACGAAGTGCGTTCCAACCTTTTCGAGCCTTCGAAGTACTTATGGTGAGGGTTCTCAGATTGGGTTATTTCCCCATATTCACAGCGAAAAGCATGGTCCCGTAACCATTTGCAGGAGCTCTCGTCCAATCGGAAACGTGCCACAGAGCGTAGTTCCATGGCCCCGTTTGGTATAATGGTTACTGCGCTCATCACAACATGCTTATTACAACTTGGAGGTCCCATGACCAAGTGCTTAGCCGCCCTTACGATCTTGAGCTTAACCGCTTTTTTAGCTGCAACCGCTACCGCTCAACCCACCATCGACCGAATTTGCATCATCGATGAAGACACGATCGACAATGGTCTGCTTGTCTTCGAAGAACTCGCCGCCAATGGTTGCGGGGGTGGCCAATCCGACGTCTGCGTCAACGATCAACTTGCTGATCCTGGTGTCCGCATGGCGTTGCCAATTCCCATCGGAACTATCATTGGAAACGGAGTCCCCGGAGGAACCACTAATATTCTTCCTACGGGACAAGTTCAGGATGAAGGTATTTTTATCTTGAATGCAGTCGATGCTCCAGCATCCTGGGCAGCCGCCGGTCCTACTCCCGATCCCCTATTGAACTATCTACTTGCCGAAGCAGCAGGGTTTGGAAACAACGGGGAACACCTCATGGATGAGATTCCCAATGTCTTCCCCCAAGGTGCCGCCGATTTGCAAAGTATGGTTGGTGAAACTTGCTGCGCGGTTGTTTACGACAGCGACATTTCAATCAACGTGAATCCACTTCAAGGCAATCTGCAGGGAGCCACGCTCGGTATCATTTCGTTCACGGTGCTTGCCGTTGGACCCGATCCTGCAGGAAGTGTGCTACCCGACATCACCATTCGCATTGAAGATCCATCTACTTGCTTAAGCCCCGTGGTTTCGGTTGAACCCACAACTTGGGGTCGGATCAAAGCGACGCACAACTAAGGCAAACAAGACAAATTCGCTTCGCTCTGGAAGACTAAGATGAAAAGAGGGCAGCCAATTGGCTGTCCTCTATTCTTTTTTTCAAGGGGCGGCTGATGGTCTTTCAAGCTTAATTAGAACCAGCTTTTATACGCTCACGGCTTGTCGACATTTAAATCATCTTTTACCCTGCCTGATAACCGCCGTAAACCTTCTCCCATACGGCTTCGTATTCGCCATTCTCGTTTCGAGATCCCTCGTTAATCTCCATGAAGCCGAACCCTACGTGCTCCCCAACCAAGGTTGAGATATCCAAGCCCCGAACTGCGGTCTCCCCCGCATGCAATTTGTGGATGTTGTTTCGAGTGCTGGACATCATGGAGCTCACGCTTCCTGGAATAAGCACTTCGTTTTGCGTCTCACGAACGGTGAAGCTTTCCGTCGACTCGGTGGATGGGTAGAGCTCGGGAGCCTGGAAATTTCTCATCCGACAGCTCCCTTCAAGTCCGACGGTGAACCCGCAATAGTTGGGGTGATTATGTGCCGGGTAGATGGTGTTGGCTTTCATCCGCCATTCAATCAGGGCCAAGCCGGGTCCGCGATGCTGCATACCTACGGTCATTAGGTCGCGAAAGGGTGGCCCCAGCTCGATCTCCGGCACCGGACCCAGGCGGCATGCCACCGAGGCCATTTCGTGAAGGTAAGAGCTTTCGTTTACATTGCCGCCGGATAGATAGAGGCGGTTCAAACGTTCTGCCGCGTCGATCAAGTCTTGGATCTCAAGACCCTGCTTTGGCTCTGTTCTAGCAAGACGAACCGGGAGCCAGACGGAAAACAAAACCGCTGCACCGGCCTTTAAAATTGTACGACGGGCCACCTGTTTAGCAGCCATGTTGGAGACATGAGTTTTCATGAGAGATTCGCTTACCCCCTAGAAGGCGTTTGCAGTTGGTGCCGAGAGGTGGGAACTGAGCTCGTACTGGCCGAGGGTTTGCCGATCAATTCGTTCTAGCCCGCTTGAGACTCCCCCAGCTAGTCAGGGTAACCGGAGTTGGATCGCCTTTTCGTATGAAAAGTGAATTGCCTTCCACAAACCAGGACCACTGATCGCCGGGCAGATCCTCACTGCTGAAACCGCCGGTGATGGAACTGCCTCGGAACAACTCATAAGTTCCGTCGGCCACGTCTTGAGGATCCTGAATCTGAAGGGAACCGTCAATCACGACCGCGCCATTAACATCGATCAAACTGATCACCCCCGGACCGACCGTGAGTAGCGTTCGTGCCGTCTCTGCCATAACAAGGCTCTCGGCGGCGATGGGGTTTGAACCATTCGCAACACTGAATCCACCTGCCACGGTGACATGTCCCAATGCAGATGTCGTGTTGAACCCGCTTAGCACGATGCTGCCAAAGCGATTCACGATCGTAGAATCGGAAACGTCTAGCGTGCCGGTGGAAAGGGAGTAGGTGCCGGTGGCTTCTGACGAGCCGGCCACCAGAGTGCCAATGGCTACGAAGCCATTGCCTTGGGTGAAGGAGCCCGTGCTTTCTCCGCCACAGTGAAGCCGTCCGAAGTTGGAGGCACCATTAAACTGAGACATCACCCCGCGATCCAGAATGACAGCGCCAGAAACATCCAATGTTCCGTTGTTCATTTGGAGAAAAGCAATCGTTCCTGAATCGGGACCCACGCGAAGTTCCGAGCAGACTTCTCCAGCCTGAGTGATGGTTGCGTTGCCGTCGGCTACAACCGCACGACAATCGGCGATGGGTTCCCCATTCGTCCAGTTCTCGGCCGTGCTCCAATCGCCCGACGCCACAGTCCATTCTGTTTCCGTGGCCGAAGCATTTCCGATGCCAGCGAAAAGACAAAACACGAGAGCAAATCTGACTGACATAGGGTTCTACTCCCTAGCGCTGCGTGAGCCGCGCCCGCCGCGCGGTTAGGACTTCGTCTCAAGAATGCGCGATCATATCACAGCGCTAGTCGAGGCCTTGTTATGGCCCTATTACCCCGTTTCTAGTATTCGGTGCTCCAATTCAATTCCACCGCGGACTGGTTCTCCGAGCCAACCAGGGTCTCCAGCTTGAGTTGACGCAACAGCGTGTACTCCAGGTTGATCATGAACCCCATGCCCGATTCGATGACCTGTTCGTATTTCAGCAGCGCCCGCCGGCTGAGGTACTTGCCAACCACCACACTGCTCTGATCCGAAGGCCCCTGGCCCTGGCGAATGGTCACCATATCAACCCCGAGCTGACGGCTGAGTCCCGCCTCCAACTTCGAAGCGGCCAACGCCGCCGCCATTTCGCGCGTGCGGTTCTGGAGCAGTGTCACCTGATCGCTATCTAGTTCATCCAGAGAACGCCCGAACAGCAGCAAGGACATGATAT
>JABDJR010000514.1 GCA_013003415.1 Candidatus Eiseniibacteriota bacterium
CGCCGAAAGGTGAGCAAAGATGCAAACATAAACGCGCCGAGAGCCAGGACAAAAAGCCCTGTCCAGCGCGAAATGCGGGGTGAAAACCCAAATGAAATACGCGGCGATGCCGACTTCCTGGCCATCGTGTCCCTCCTGACGATGGAAGTCTTGTCACTGATGTCTGTGACAGGCCGGCCGCGCTCCAGCTATGAATGGGAACAGTCTAGCACGCTAGGCGTGTTTTGAAATCTCTTCTGCTCGGTTGGTCTTTTCCCAGCTGAACTCGTCTCTTCCAAAGTGGCCGTAAGCCGCCGTGGGGCGGTAAATGGCTTTGCGGAGATCGAGGGCTTCCATGATGCCTTTGGGCGTGAGATCGAAGGTTTTCCGAACGATGTCCGTGAACTTTGCGTCCGGGACCTTGCCCGTCCCGAAAGAATCAACCATGACTGAGACCGGTTCCGCCACACCGATGGCGTAGGCAAGCTGGACTTCCGCCCGATCCGCCAAACCGGAAGCCACAATGTTTTTGGCCACCCAGCGAGCCGCATAAGAGGCAGAACGATCGACCTTGGACGGGTCTTTTCCACTAAAAGCACCGCCACCGTGACGTCCGACGCCGCCGTAGGTGTCGACGATGATCTTTCGACCGGTGAGACCGGTGTCCGCCAAAGGCCCACCAAGCACGAAACGTCCGGTGGGGTTGATGTGGTAGGTCACGGGCTTGGACGGGTCGATAAGATCCTTAGGAAGCAAAGGCTCAATCACTTTTTCTTGGATCTCTTGCTGCATGGCCGCAAACTCCGAGTCGTTCATTTCCGCGTGCTGCGTGGAAACAACAACCGTGTCGATACGGACGGGCTTGTTGCCTTCGTACTCCACCGTAACTTGGCTTTTGCTGTCGGGGCGAAGGTAGGTCAGCGTCTTGTCTTTGCGAAGCTTCGCAAGATAACGAACCAACTTGTGGGACAAGGCGATGGGCAAAGGCATGAGCTCCGGGGTCTCGTTGGTGGCATAGCCGAACATGAGTCCCTGGTCACCGGCGCCACCGGTATCGACGCCCATGGCAATATCGGGAGACTGGCGATCGATGGAAGTCATGACCGCGCAGGTATTGGAGTCGAAGCCGTAGGCGGCATCGTGGTAACCGATTTCGTCGATCGTCTTCCGAACGATGTCGGGAATCTCGACGTAGGCTTCGGTGCCGATCTCGGCGGAAATCATGGCCATACCTGTGGTCACCAAGGTTTCACACGCCACCCGGCAGGTTGGGTCTTGAGCGATAATTGCGTCAAGAATAGCGTCGGAGCACTGGTCGGCGACTTTGTCCGGGTGCCCTTCTGAAACGGATTCCGAGGTAAAAAGGTGGCGGTCCGCCATTGAGATTCTCCTTAATGAATTGTCCGAGTCTAAATTGAAGCCCAACAGTCTAACAGTTCTTTACACCCGGCTCAACGTAGGAATGTGGGGTGAGGCCTAGGATAGGCGGGCTTTGAGCTTGTCCATGAGGGAGAGGCTACTGGCCGAAACACCTTCGATTTCGGCCAAGGCCGTGGTCACAAGACCCGCAATGTAGACGAGTCCCAAACCCTCAATCCAAACGTCTTCGTGATCCTGTCGTACGGGTTCGACGTTGATCTCGTTCTCCTGCAGCAAGCCTTGGAGGGTTTCCCAGCGGCGCACATGACGCGGATCCCGCAGAGATCCTAGCTGGACCAGATAGAGCGGATGACCCCCACGCGCCTCTTCGGCAAACACCATGACCGCATTGTGATTCGCCTCGGGAAAAGCCCAATGAAGACCGGGCTCTTTTGCATTCTCAGCCAGATCGATGACCCAGCGTGCTCCCACGCTTTGCAAAGCTTCGCCCCAGGTCACGAAAATAGGGAGGCGATGATGCAGAGTCTTGGCCAGGGTGTAACTCCGACTGTCGTCTCCCCCGCCTCCAATCCAGTGCGCTTCCGCCTCCTTGAGGTGCGATTGAATGTCACGACGAGTCGCATCATCCAAAGGTGATCCCGCAGCCGCCAGAATGGCACTGATGAGATACCCCACCGATGCCCGCGGGGCGAAACGGGCCGGCACTTGGCAAAACGGCTTACCCTCCTCCTCCGCCAAAGCTTGAAGCTCTCCTCCAGAAGCCACTGCTCGTCGAGCCAGATTGCGCTGGCTGCTTTCTTTCCAAATGGAAGCGGTTTCGCTGGTATTGCCGGAACAGGAAACACAGAGGATTTCGTCGTCGGATCGCACCCAGTCCGGAAGAAACTCCTCTCGAAGCACAATGACATCACGCCCCGGACGCAGTCGTTCGGCGGCAAATTCCCCGGCCATAGCGGAGCCACCCAGACCCGCAATGATCAACCGCCCGGATAGAGCAGGAACATCATTCTCAACTTTCGGAGCCCACCCTAACTGCTCGGGAAGACTCAGAACTTGTTCAAAAAACGGCTCTGTCATATCACCTCATCCGCTAAGAACGGAAACGAACGTCTCAAGAATCTTGAGATCGGGAATCTTGCCAACCTTCTCGCGTCATTTCTAACAAACCGGAGTACCGCGAACCCAACCTCGCTTCGACAAGCTCGGCCACTTCGTGAACTTCGCGACAACGCAGCGCATCGACGGCCAAGGCTCGACACTCTGCCCGACTCAGGGACCGCACTGTCTGTTTGATTTCGGGAATAAGATAGGGGCTCATGCTTAAATGAGTGACCCCAAGACCCAGAAGCAGAGGTACGGCGAGGGGTTCTCCTGCCATCTCCCCACAAATACTC
>JABDJR010000215.1 GCA_013003415.1 Candidatus Eiseniibacteriota bacterium
TGATTGATGAGACCCAAATCAAGACCGGTGACATCTCGGTTTTTTCCGTAGATAAGATTCACACGAACCCCTTCAACCGAAGTGTCCTCACCAAAGATTTGAATGGGATTGAACAGAGCGAGGTTTACAGGATTGGTTTCTGCTTGAGCTGTAGAAGAGGCGAAAGCAGCGGCAGCGAAAACCAGAGAACACAAAACGAACCGAAAGGCGTGACGCATGTGGATCTATCCTTCCTAGGGAGGGGATGGCCCCGAAAAGAAAGATCCTATCGCCTTAGAGTTCTCTAGGAAAGAGACAGGTTTTCACGCTAAACAGGCTTCTAGCGGCTAACCATCACCTTGCCAACCCACTGATCTCTGGAGTTGTGCACCTTGACGAAGTAGAGCCCTGGGGCGGCCTTTGAGCCTTCGCGTACGTAACCCGACCAGCGAATGGCGTTCCGATTGGTGACCGCAGCCTGATGGACCAGACGACCCCGCACATCAAAAACCTGCATGGTAGTGGGAACACCGTCGATCCGACTGCCTTCAGAAAAGGTAATCGAGACTCCGGCTTGGGTGGGGTTTGGGAATACGTTCAGGCGTCCGGCGATGGGGAGACCATGAATCTGTGATCCCTTGCCCGCTAGCGCGAGATAGAAGGACTTCAGCCCGGGAATGGTGTTTGGCAGAGGAAGATCCGGGTTCTCGATCCCCCCCGAGTAGTTGGCCAAGGTTCCGCCAAACAAAAAGCGGAAGTCCTCGGCAAACACCTCGTGAGGGCGATTCTTGTGAGCTGCGTTGTGGTGATAGGTTCCTGTGTCGGTAATACCACGCAGGCGCCTAAACGCTGACCAAGCGCTCCGATCCGAGTCGGGCATGATTTGGTTGTGAACCAAGTGTCCAATCTCGTGAGCAATCAGAGCATGAACTTGAATCTCTTCGTAGGGAACAACCCCCGGGGAGAGATAGATCGAAGTTTTCCCGGCGGAGGATACCAGGATGTTGCGTCGGGGATAGGGCAACAGAAAGACATCGATCTGGATGTCTTCAAGCGGGAAGCGCACGGAATTAATGGCGTTGATGACATCTTGCTCACTCACCGTATAGAACGCGCCTTCACCCTTGTTGCGGATGACCGGATCGTTAATGTCGGTGACGAACTCGTGAAGCTGGCCATCGTTATCCTGAAAGAACAGGTTTCCCCCAGATTCAAACGTGTGGGAATCCAGGATTTGTTGAGACTGATAGATATGGATACCTGCGAGCGCAGATGAGGGTAGACAGAGCACACTAATAACAACCGCTGCTAGAGCGATCAAAAACGGTATATGAGTTTTGCGCAGACGATTGTTCAAGTTGTTCCTTCCTCTTAGGCGGTGGCCTGTTGCATAACTTTACTGCAAGACCCATGCCCAGGTTCTGACTCCCCTATTGGGATTTCGAAATTCGCCTTAGCCCTTTTGTTTTCAACAATTTAGACGCTGTAAGAAAGGCTTACACTTTTTCGGAACCTCGGCGGAAGCCAGCCAAACGGGGTATATGACCAAAAAAAACGGTGGGTTTCCCCCCAAAAACAGAACACGGAAACAACTTTTTAAGATTAATCGCTAAGGTCTTCGCAGCTTGAAACAGCCGTTTTGAAAGCTTCGTCTCCTAGCTCTCCAAGAACAATGGGGCCTTGGGTTCTAGAAAGAATGGAATCGCAGTCGGCGGTTCCCCAATAGTTGAAGCTTGCTTGCACGGGCTTATCACCTTCGTTCACCACCACAAAGTCTCTTGCTTGAAGGAGTTCATTCCCGAAGCGCAAAGACAAGCCCAACTCAACATTCGCACGACGCTCCGCGTGCACATGAACCATGTTCTCCTCAAATCGACACCTTCGGAACACACTGCGACCGCTTCTCATCAGGGCACCGGTGTCGTTCTTAAGCAAATCAACACGCATCATTTCGATTTCAATTGCATCGGAATCAATTCCAATGGTGTTGCCCTCAAGCACCGTAGCTACCACCCAAAGACTAGATTGATTGTCAGCGAGAATCCCCGCCTCGCTTTGATTGCGAATGACACAGTTCTCCATAATCAGTGTGGCGCGTTCACAGTGCACGCCCACACGCCCCCCGGAAATCTCAAAACCCACAATTGCGGTATTGGGAGCGCTGCCGACTACACGAACCACGGTCGAATCCTGACCGGGAACGAGTCGAGTCGTGCCGGGACCATGTTCCGCTTGAAGAACGATCCCTGCGCGCATCATCAGACCACCGCGGTAGGTACCAGGCCCTACAAGAACCGTATCCCCCATTCCGGCCACGGAGAAAGCGGATTCCAGATTGGGTTCATCGCGGGGTCCCCGGAACGTTTCGGCAGAGGCTTGAGTGGGAAAGTTAAGTAGGGTGCCGAGAAGGCACAGCCCCAGGAGAAGCGAGACATGGTAGTGAAAGCGCATACCGAGAAGGGTAACAGATACGCAGTTGACCTGTTCTTGGTCTAGCCTTCCAGTTGAGCCTCTTGATGAATCTGCTCTAGGGGACGGAATCGGGTCATGAGAATGGCGCCGAACCCGATGGTGGTAGCAATGGCAATGACGAGATAGCCAATCAAAGTCAGGACGCCCGAAACCATTGTCATCATGGATCCTAGAACACCGAAGAGATGTCCTACGACGACCGCGCCTTCAAGAACAAGTAGTCCGATCAGAATAGCGGCCTTTCGATCCATAAGTTTGGAGCCGAAATTACGACCGATGGAACTGCCCGTACTCTTAGCCACCGCCGCATAACCGAATAGGATAAGCACGGGAGTGATGAAGATCTGAACCACCGCCACCAACGCTCCGACAATGGTAATGCACAGGGCAATGAACAGTGGTAGCCAGAGCAACCAGCCAGCCAGCCCCGCGAAAAAGGCCTTCCCGCCTGAGTTGGAAACGGTTACAGCCAATCGTTCCATTCGCGAGGGAAAAATCTTGAATAGAATGATGCTGAGAATTAGAAGAACGAGAATCCAAACAATGTGTCGGAACAGCCCCCAGGCGTCGTAGAGAATCCCGTCTCCGAATCCCAACTGAAACATGGGGATCCCAGACCAGCGAGTCTTCTGGATGATTTCGCCTTCGATTTCCGTGGAGGTTGCCCGCTCGAAGTCTCCCCAAAGGGCAACCGCATCGCCACCAATCCTGGAGTTCTCGCCCAACTCAAGCGCACCCGCCATGCTGACAACATCGCCTTCCACGATCGCGTTATCTCCCAGAACAACGCGCCCCCCAATGGCGACGCAGTCCCCGGCGATGCGCCCAAAGTTATAGATGGTGCCACCAAGGGCAACCACATCACCTTCGATGAATTCGCCCTCGTTGATGGTGATGTCTTGGCCAAACTTCACAATCTCTTCGGCATTGCTGGAGCCGATTGAAATCTCGATATTGTGGTCTTCTTCTCCATCTACCTTAATGATGACGCGCTCGCCCTCGATCTCCACTCCGTCTTCAATAATGAGAGAGTCGGGTAGCAATTCGATTCCCGGATTGGACTGAGCAGCAAGCGTGGCTGGGAACACCAGCAGCAGAGCCGTGAGAACTCCGGCGATCCAGCGGTCCCCACCTAGAGGGAAACGGGTCATTTCTTTATAAAGACAGGGAAACATGAGGAACACCTCTTCCGGGCGCCTTCGCTCGGAAGCCAAATAGAAATAAACAACCGATGACGACGAGTAGAAGCGCCATCATCAGAATCTGAGGAGTCAGGGTATTGAGAGCTAATAAGAGTCCTTTGGCAACCGGTTCCAAAGCCAAAACGAACGGTGCTAGCGATTGTTCAACCAGTCCCAAGATCCCTTCCCCAACTCCCGAGGCAAACTCTGCTAGTTGAACGGAAAGCCCTTGGAGCGCTGAGGCAACTCGTGGGAGCTGTTCCGGAAGCGCCATGACTGACGCGACGAGCTTGACCACAAACAAGAGCGAAAAGCCAAGTGCGAGACCGCCACGACCCAACCACTGAAATGTGTCGGTGGGAGACTTGGCGCCTGCAATCGTTTTAGGTTTAGGGGAACGCTCGGGTACCGGCAAAACCCGTAGATTGGAGTCTGGCTGAGGCGAGAATTCGACGCCACGGTTAAGAGCTACGGCGGCTAAGACCGGTCCATCAAAATAGCGAGGAGGTTCAGGTTGGGGCAACGTTTCTAGACCATGAACCAGAGATTCGTAAGCAACAACTTCTTCCGCGAAGGACTGTGAAGAACAAAGAAGAACTTCAAAAGAAAGCCGGTCCTGATCGGTAAGCTCACTATCAAGGTAAGCCTCAATCAGCCGGTGCTGCTCCTGGTTCGTCCATCCATTAGGTTTCATCACTATTCTTCTTATTCGTCGGCAACCAATCCAAGCGTTGCCTTACTAGTTTTTCACGAAGCAAACGATGCGCTCGATGAATTCTTGCTTTAACCGTGCCTAAGGGCAAATCCAAAGTTTGTGCAATTTCGTCGTAAGACCGACTCTCAATATGTCGCAGCTGAATGACGGCCCGATAAACCGGTGGTAGCGATTCAATAATGGAAGAGAGCCGTTGGCTCCTTTCCGTGTCGGAAAAGTGTTCCGCGGGCGTTCCTTCGGGATCAATCGCATCCCATGTTCTCTCGTCATCGCCGTCTTTCCCGGGAATGACTAGAGACACCGTTTTCAATTTTCGACGCCGGTGATGATCGATGCAAAGATTGGTGGCGATCCTGAATAACCAATTGGAAAACGATCTCTCAGGATCGAACTTTTCGAGATTCTTGAAGGCCCGAATGAAAGCTTCCTGAGATAAATCTCGAGCTTCCTCATCGTTGGGAACCATCCGTCGCACGATGCCATACACCGGACGACGGTACTTCTCCATGAGCTCTCGAAAGGCTGTTTGGTCACCCTGGAGACACCGCCCGACAATCTCGCTGTCTTCTTTGATGTCACCGGCCAAGCCGTGCTCCTTACGTTGCTGCATAGAGTTACGGATCTGAGGGACCCGAGGTTTCAGAATCTCCGGGTGGCCCAGACCCGGCTCCTAGGGGGGTATAGTCCTACTAAAGTACCACGATAGAAAACCCGGGCCATCCCTGCAACCCGTGAAAATGGCTGAGACCCATGTTGCCCAAGGCTTTAGCTCCGCAGCTCAAGAGGGGAAATTGCGGCCTTCACGGGGCCCTGAAGAAGCCTCAAGGGAGCCAGCAGAATTTGGGGGGGCCTTCAAGCAGGCGCCTCAGGTATGAAACTAGTCTCAAAATGAGGCAGGTTCCGGTTGCGCTGACTCTCTTAGGGATGCAGAATTCGAGTTCCAATTGATAGCCCTACCCGATCATCATTTATTGCCTTGGAGGCGTTTTGAACACCATCGAGTTTGTTTTTGCCCGTGAAATCCTAGACAGCCGCGGCAACCCCACTGTGGAGGCCGAGGTTCGGCTCTTGAACGGAATCCAAACCCGTGCCGCCGTCCCATCGGGGGCTTCTACCGGAGAGCATGAAGCGGTTGAACTGCGTGACGGGGATAAGGATCGTTACCTTGGCAAAGGCGTGACCCAAGCGGTCGAGCATATCGTCGAGATCATCAGCGAGCAGATCGCGGGAGAAGACGTCACCGATCAGCGCCTCATTGACTACACCATGCGCCAAGCCGACGGCACTCCTAACAAGAGCAAACTCGGGGCAAACGCCATTCTGGCCGTTTCCATGGCCGTGGCTCGGGCGGGGGCTGCGGCAACCGGTCTTCCTCTGTACCGCTACCTGGGCGGCGCGAACGCCTGCACCTTGCCGGTGCCTATGATTAACGTTTTGAACGGGGGCGCTCACGCCGACAACAATGTCGACTTTCAAGAATTCATGCTTGTCCCCCACGGTGCCGACTGTTTCGCGGAATCGATTCGCATGGGTGTGGAGACCTTCCATCACCTGCGCTCGGTTTTGCAGGAAAAAGGATTGGCCACTTCGGTGGGCGACGAAGGTGGCTTTGCTCCCAATTTAAGCTCCAACCTTCAAGCTCTTGAGTTCCTCATGACCGCCATCGAGCGGGCAGGCTACAAACCTGGCGATCAAATCTCCCTGGCTTTGGATGTTGCTTCCAGCGAGTTCTACAAAGACGGTCGCTACGAGCTCGATGGAGAGGGGAAATCCCTCGATGCAGGTGCTTTCGCGGAGTTGATGGAAGATTGGGTGGATAAGTTCCCCATCATCTCCATTGAAGATGGACTGGCAGAAGATGATTGGGAAGGCTGGAAAACTCTCACCGAGAAGCTTGGCGATCGGGTTCAACTGGTAGGCGACGACTTGTTTGTGACCAACCCGGTGCGTATCGAGCGCGGAATCCGTGAGAACATCGCGAATTCCGTCCTGATCAAGCTGAATCAAATCGGCAGTGTTACAGAGACAATCGAAGCCATCGAAATGGGCCGTCGTCACAGCTATACCAATGTCATCAGCCACCGTTCAGGCGAAACCGAAGACACGTTTATCGCCGATCTTGCGGTGGCTATGAACGCAGGGCAAATCAAAACCGGCTCTGGGAGCCGCTCTGATCGGATGGCAAAGTACAATCAGCTTCTGCGCATCGAAGAGGAATTGGCCGAGGAATCGGTGTTTCCGGGGCGGGGTGCATTTTTGCGGGGTGGCGAGTAGAATCGACGAAGTAGGTCCCACACCTTGCGATCCTACGAGATCGCATTTTGAGTTGAACTCGCAACACAGAACTTTGGGCGTATCACCAGCTTGGGAGGGCAGGCGATGGTGCCGAGACTTGCAAAGCGCGCAAAGAATCTTAAACTGCGCCGCAAGTACAACTACCAACGAAATCGCTATAGCTCCGGCAAACCCACCATCACGACGCCGAGTCGTGTCTTTAGTGGTTTGCTGTTTTTGGCTGCCATGCTCGTGTTTACAAACTTAGTTTTTGGTGATGGCGGTCTTCGCCACGGCAACGCCCTCGATCAAGAGCTGCAGCAAACCTACCGGCTCAACAAAACGCTGAAAACGCAACTGGATCGCGCCAGCCAGCAGGTGGAGTTGCTATCGAACGACCCGCGTGCGGTTGAGCGAATTGCCCGCGAGCGCTACGGTATGACCGCTCCTGGCGATCTCATTTACCGTTTCGAAGATGACAATTACATCCCAGCCGTCCCTCCCGAAGTGCCCGAGAACCAAAAAAAGTAACCGTTTCAGAGTTCGGGAATGGACATGTAGAGCCCTTGGCAACGGTCCTCGCGGCGCAAGGCCTCGCCTCAATCTTGCCTGGTACTTGGCCGCTGCGGAGTGTTGCTACGGACCCTCATGTCCATTCCCCAGTCCAGGTACAGTTAATTCATTGATTGCTTGACGCTCCTAGGGACGGTTGTTAGGCTTATTGTCCTTTCGTGACGGAAAGATTAGGTGCGGGGTGGAGCAGTCTGGTAGCTCGTTGGGCTCATAACCCAAAGGTCGTTGGTTCAAATCCAGCCCCCGCTACCAAGCCCAATAAAATACGAGAGAAGGGTGGTTGCGACTGCCCTTTTTTCGTTTTTTTTTGCCCTTTTGAAGCCCTATCCTACGGAACAAGCCTTGGCCTGAACAAAGACTCGGCACTTCTGGAATGGCGCTCTAGCTTCTACGTGTCCAGGGCAGCCAGGGAAGCAGAATCCCGCGATGCCACGATTCGCTCATCGCGTTTCGCAGGTCATCGAAGAAGGTGTAGAACACGGGAACCACCAGAAGCGTCAACAGCGTTGCCGTGGTCATACCGCCGATCAGCGTCACGGCAAAGCTCGTATAGCTGATTCCGATGCTGTTGGCCCCGGCGAAGGCCAGCGGGATCA
>JABDJR010000216.1 GCA_013003415.1 Candidatus Eiseniibacteriota bacterium
CTCTGATCGTTGCTGGTGGTGGTGCCGGTGCTGGTAATAACACCAACGCCGAAATCTACATGCAGTTCGCCGTGGACTTCGGTCCTGGCGCCCCGCAGCCTGCCGGTAACAACTGGCTCACTTCGCACACCAGCGAAGGTGCCTGGAATGGTCAGAACTGGTACTCCGCTCGCCTCGATACCGCTCAGCAGGGTGGAATTGTTTCCAACTCCACCACCTGGATGTCTGCATATCATGAAGACGATCCTAACTTCAGCGGTACCGATGAAAGTCTAGACCCCAACGATCTCGATCCTAACGGTCTCGGTCGCTTGGCTAACGATATCTTCCCTGAAGGTAACGGCGGTCTCTTCACGATGGGTACCCGTGTCAACATTTTCTACAAAGCCCGTTACGTTGACAGTGGCGGTACGCCGACCACCAACGTTTGGTTCACCTTCCCGGATACCACCGGTGGAACCTTCCTCGAAATGGAAGTTCTCCCGTCGTCCGCCGAAGCTGACTCGACCTGGAACTGCGTGCTCTACGTTGATCATTTCAACCGTGGTGCCCAGCTTCCGATCGAAAACGGTCTTACCAGCATCTTAGGTTCTACCGTCAGCGGTAACTTCGAATTGACCCCTTGGGATCGTTTCGATGTCCGCGCCGAGTCCTCCCAGCAGGGTTCGTTCGGTCGTCCGCTTAACACCCAGTACAACGCCAATGCCATCCAGACTTTCGCTTACAAGGCAATCGTCTGGAACAGTGGTAACTTGGGTGCCTTCAACTTGGTTGAAGAAGATGCCAACGTTCTGATTCCGTGGTTGACCTTGGTCGACACCGGTCTCGGTAACAACAACCTGTATGTCAGCGGTGATGGTGCCGCCCAGTCCATGACCGGTGAAGCAGCTTCCGAGCCTTCGGCAACGTTGCTCCTGAACCAGTGGATGGGTGTCAGCTATACCTGCGGTACCGTTCGTGATGCCGGTTGCCCGAGTGGCTCCGTCCTCGACGAAGTGGCCTGTATTGAAGTCAACACCGCTGGTGGCGCCTTTGTTGGCGATGACGACTCTGTCGTTCTCGTTGGTAACGGTTGCCCGCAGCAGCGTTCCTTCGACGTAGTGACCACCCAGAGCGGTGCAGCTGGTTCCCCAGCTGGTAACGAAGCTTACTCTGGTCCGTTGAAAGGCACCGTGAACTATCACTCTGTCTCCAACGCTGCCAGCGGTGGCCCCGATTACCTCACCGTTCTCGATGGTGCTTCCGTGCACTATCGTAGCGACGAAGCGACCTGTACCGATACGCAGCTTCAAGTGACCGATCGCTTGAGCCGTGTGTTGACGTACTTCGGTTACGCATCCGCTCAGTCCTGCATCGACCCGACCGCTGGTTTGGGTATCGGTGATGACCAGCCGCGTGGCCAGTCCTTCAACGTTGCGTTGTCGAACTTCGCTCCGAACCCGCTTACCGCTGGTCGGGGTAAGGTTTCCTTCACCTTGTCGCAGAAGGCCGACGCTGTCATCGAAGTATTCGATGTCAACGGACGTCTCGTGCGTACGCTCTTCGACAGCATTGCCGAAGAGGGTGTGAACGAAGTCTATTGGGATGGAACCGACGCTTCTGGCGCTTCGGTTGCTTCCGGTGTGTACTTCTATCAACTCCGTGTTGAGAATGGCGACACCGTTGCCAAGAAGATGCTTGTGATCCAGAACGGCGGTCGTTAAGACCTAAGTTCGGTTTCATAATCGACACTTGCGAGGGGTCGGAGCTTTTGCTCCGGCCCCTCGTTTTTTGTGCCTAATTTCGAGATGGGTCACTATTTTGTGTGCACTTTCGTCACGGTTCAGCGTTCTCTTATAAAAGGGCAATCCCCGGGGCCGCTGGGGAGTGCCCGATTCATGCTGTCGGTCGACCTGGCTTGGTTAAGCTGCCGCTTACCTCAAGATGGGGGTCCGCCATGCGGCGTGTGTTCTCTCGATTTGCCTCGCTTCTTCTGATCCTTCTATCCCTGTCACTTTCCAGTGCCTTCGCGCTCCCTCTGGATGAGTCCGACCGCCTACCCGTCTTCACCGAGGGGAATGTAGGCACTGATGTCGGTTCCAGCTGGGTAGTTGGTCTACTAGGCTCAGCCAACCTCGATACGACGTATTTCGGGGGCACGGTTTGGGCTCCCGATTCCATGCGTTGGGAAGCCATTCAAGACTCCTGTTGGACCTTCGATACCGGCGTCGGATCCCACTTCAACCACAACGATCCTCACGTGAACCCATTCAAGGACCCATCCCTACACGCCTATATGGAAGGGTGGATTGGGATCGACAACACCCTGTGGAACGGATCGAACTTCTACGGCTCGGGAAGTGAGGTGAACCCTTATTTCCGACGCATGGTGGAGGCTGACTTTCCGGTGGATGTTTGCGTTGGGACTTCGGGCGGCCTCGGGGGAACGGCTTCCTTCTGGGCGGGCTTGTTAGACAACGAAGCCATGCCTCTCTGTTTCGCGGACGGCCAAGGCTACGGTAACGGGTGGAATCTCGCGATTGAGAAGTCCTTCACCTACAACGGTGGGGCGGTCACGCTCTCTTACTCCTACGTCTCAAACACGGAACCCAACTTCGATTATTCCTACTGTGAAATCGACACGTCGGGCATGGGCGATGTGGTCACTGTTCATACCTATACGGGTATGAGCTCGGGAGTTGTAGGAGAACCCCTTGTTCAAGGGGTCAACTTGCCCTTCAATACCGGAAACACCATACGGCTTATTTTTAGAGTGAGCTCAGACGGGGCTTACTCCGATGAAGATGGTCTCTATGCAACCCTTTGTGGTGCCCTTGCCGTCGACGATATTTCCCTCACGGGTGCCATTAACGACAATTCCAACTTTGAATCGGGAGACGATGGGTGGACCCTTGCCCCACCTACACCCGGGCCTGGGGGAGACTGGTCCGACATTGTGGCTCTAAGCGATCTTCCGCTTCCGCTCGCGCTTTGCGAATGCGACCTTGAAGACTCGGTGCTTGTATTCAATGACAATAGCGGGGGGAAAACCTTGTTTGCGAACAACACCGCATCGTCTCCCTGGATTGACTTGAAAGCGGCTGGCCTCGCTGGTGCGCCGGGGAAGTTCGTGGAAACCAACATCTATGCGAACCTGCCGTTGCTGAACTACATCTTTGCTCAGTTCAACGCCCAGTGGTACCCGACGGTTTGTCCCGACAACGGGCTGCTTACCTACAGCGGTTTTGAGTCGAACGGTTTTGTTTTCTATTTTGGTGGCGTGCCCCAATGCACTTCGGCAAACAATCCAGGTTTCCGCGTCGACTTTTCCGACGTGATTGACCCTGGGGCAGAGCAGGTTCGGCTTTCCATTGGGATCGTTTCTTATTGCCGCTTCTTTGCCAACTGCTCTGGGATCACCAACACCACTCCCTGGTTTGATTTTGTGAAGCTCGGTGTTCACGGTAGCCCCGATGCGCCGATTCTGGTGTCCCAGGAGATTCACTGGCCCTTTGATTCCTTTCCCCAAAACGGAACGCTGCAGTTGGACGCGGCAGGGAGAATTGATGGGAACGACGTGAAAGGGGCCTCTTCGCCCCAACCGGGGACATCCCTAGGTGACACTCTTGTTGTGACCGGGGGCGGTCGAGGTACCGGCAACAACACCAACACGGAAGTCTATGTTCAGTTTATGGTCGACTTTGGTCCAGGTGCTCCGCAGCCCGCGGCGAATGATTGGCTGGCGTCTCACGACTTTGAGGGCATGTGGAACGGGCAACCTTGGTTCTCCGCGCGGATTGATAC
>JABDJR010000264.1 GCA_013003415.1 Candidatus Eiseniibacteriota bacterium
TTCCAATACGGCGCAGGAGTTCAATGACATTTTGGGACGCCTAAGTTTTGGGGCGACCTACTTTGATCTGTCCCAACGCATCAATCGTGGATTCTCTGGCTTTCACTTCGCCGGTGATTTTATCGACGAGTTGGGGTTTCGGTATTTTGAACGGCGCACGGGGGCTTCGGTCATTGCGTCCTATCCCTATTCCAAGTATTCGAGAATCGAATCGAGTCTGGGGCTTTTGTATTCCAAGCGTGAAGCGGATTCCTTTCGCCCGGCTCGCGAGGGATTGCTCGCGGTGAATTACCTTACTTTGGTGCGCGATACCTCCCTTTGGTCTTTGACCGGCCCCATCGATGGAGCGCGTTACAACCTCACTCTAGGCTTAACCACCAACGTGGAGAAGGTGGAATTGGAAAACGTCGTTGCTATGGTCGATCTCCGGCGCTACTTCCGCACAAGCCTTCGCACCGCCTATGCCGTGCGAGTCCAGGGGAGAATCTCCCAAGGGTCCTTGCCCCAACGATTCATTCTCGGTGGTTCCTGGGACTTGCGGGGTTACCCGCGTCGCTCTCTGGTCGGAACCCGATCCGTGTTACTGAATCAGGAGTGGCGCTTTCCCCTTCTTTACGGAGTCGCGTTGGGACTGCCTTTCGGCACGATTGGTTTTCCCCCGATCGAGGGTGCCATCTTTCTTGATGCGGCCCAAGCATGGGAAGAAGGTGAACCCCCGGACAGCGTGGATGGAAGTTTTGGTCTGGGGATGCGAACAAACTTAGGCGGGTTCCTTGTGCTTCGACTCGATCTCTCTCGACGAACCGACTTTGAACGCATTCAGAAAAACACAGAGGTAGATTTCTTTGTTGGCTTCAACTATTAGGGCCGCGGCTCTCGCCATCATGCTGGTGGGTTGCGGTTCGCCTCAGTTTGATCGCGTGGAGCGCGATCTGGTTCCCCCCCAAGCTCCGGGACACCCTGTGCGCTGGGAAAAGGATCTTGGTCGCGCGGTGAACCTGAGCCCCGTCCCCTATAAAGACGGATGGATAATTCCGCTCGTGAACAACAGCATCCAATTCCTCCGCGGTGATACGGGAGAGGTCCTCTGGAAGAAGAAACTCTCCAGTCCTCCTTTCGATGCCACCCTCGTAGGAGCAGGGCTTCTTGTGGTGGCCACCGACCTCCCCAAAGAAGACCTTAGAGCGCTTTCCCCGGAAGATGGAAGCACAGTGTGGAACGTTGAGAGGGAAGGAGGTCATCTTGCGACAAACGCTACCGATCTGGTGGTGATTCGCCGGAACGGGGTCGTTTCTCGGCGGGACTTATCGAGCGGAGCCGCCCTGTGGGAGCAAAATCTACGAGGTGCGGGTTGGCGTGGGGCACACTTACTGCAGGCTTCCGTGCTGATTCCGGTTCGCCCGGATTCCTTGGTGGCCCTTGATTTGGAAACCGGCAAGCGACTTTGGGCCAGAGAAGTCGGTGACTGGCCGCATGTCACCGGATCGGACCCGGTGGTGACCTTCAGTGACCAGGGACTGCTCACCCTCATGGACGCTCAAACAGGGAAAACGATTCGCGAGCGAGAGTTGGAAGGCATTCCAACGGGCCCGCCCCAGGTGGATCAAAATCATGTTCTCTTGAGCCTGACCAAAGGGACGGTGACGATGCTGAAGCTTTCTGATCTTTCCCCGCACTGGGAACAAACTCTCGACGCTCCTTTGGTGAGTCCGCCCGCGGTTCATGGTGATCTAGTTCTTCAGAGTGGAGCCAAGGGAGGGGTTACCGTGATGGATTGGAGAACCGGCAAGACCGAAACCGAACTTTGGCATCGCGAAAAGCTTTTCGTTTCCCCCGTGAGTTCCAAAGCCGGAATTCTTGTGGCAGGAAGTCACGGCCGTCTTATTTGCTATGGGAGCCACCGATGATGCGTGCGGTCGCCTGGGTCTTGGTGCATGCACTTCTGCTTGCGGTTGTCGTGCCGTGCTCAACCTTGGCTCAGCCCGAGTGGAGTTCAAATCAAAAGACCGCACCCGAAGAAAAACCCAAGCTTGACCCTGAGCAATGGGG
>JABDJR010000527.1 GCA_013003415.1 Candidatus Eiseniibacteriota bacterium
CACCTACCATCCGGAGCACGCCGAGAACTTGGTTCCTTGCCCCTACTGTAGCCGGGGCATTTCCAATGAGGTAACTGAAGGTGGGCACCGCTTCCCCGATGGTCGCGAGGTTTGCGGGATTTGCTTGGAGTCGGCGGTCCTTGAACCGGAGCAGGTGCGTGAGGTTGCCATGGAGATTCGTGGCTATCTACGCGACCTCGGAATCGACATCGATCCGCGAACGTTCCCCATCGAACTCGTGGGTCGTGATCAGCTCAAATCCATTCGTGGCCTCGACAGTAATGTGGAGGGATACACAAAGTATTCCGTGTCGAACCAATACCGATCCGAAGGGGGTTCGCGCTCGACCCTAAGAAGTTCCCTTTCTACGGTTCACGTGTATGTCCTCACTGGACTTCCGAGAATGCGATTCGTTGGCGTGCTGACCCACGAACTGATGCACGCTTGGCTTTCTTCCCAGGGACTGAATAACACCAAGCCGGAGTTTTTAGAGGGAAGCTGCAACTACGTCGCCTACCGAGTCCTGGAAAACTATGCTGGAAAAGAAGCCGCCTATGAGCGGCTTGCCTTAGAAAGCAATACCGATCCAGAGTACGGGCTTGGGTTTCGGCGAGTTCTGACCATGGTTCAGAAGAAAGGGCATCGGCACTGGCTGCAACGCATCCAACAGGAACAGGACTTTCCGCGGGGTTTTTAGGGGTCTTGCAAGGAAACTTGACCTGTTGATCCTACTTGTAGGCCGTGACACCATCAGACCATGAAAGAACGATCCGTAAGCGTATTTGCTCCCGCCACCATTGCGAATCTTGGCCCTGGAATCGACGTCCTGGGCATTGCCCTCACCATGCCCGGAGACGTGGTGCTTGCGAGCCGCACGGAAGAGCCGGGCTTCACTTTCAAGGTTCAATCAAAAGATGCGGACCTTCCCGGCGACGCCAAGAACAACGTTGCCGGCCATGTGGCCAACCTGATGATCGAGGAGTTCAAACCCACCTTCGGCATCGACCTTCTTCTCAAAAAGCAGATGCCCATCGGTTCCGGACTCGGCAGTTCCGCCGCCAGCAGTGTGGCGGCGGCCGTCGCCGTAAACGCTCTCTTGTCGAGGCCTTTAAAACGGCCCGACCTTCTTCGTTTTGTGGCTGAAGGCGAGAGGCTGACCTCGGGGGCGGCTCACCTCGACAACGTCGCCCCAAGCTTGCTTGGAGGCGCGTGCCTTATTCGCAACTCCGACCCTAATGACGTGCTCACGCTCCCTCTGCGCAACAAAATCTGGTGGGTGGTGGCCAGCCCGGAACTGGTTGTCACCACGCGCGAAGCGCGTAAGAATCTTCCTAAATCGCTGCCGCTCAAGCGTGCCATCCAACAGTGGGGTCATGTGGCCGGCGTGGTCGCGGGTCTGGCCCAGGGAAGTTCCGCAACCGTCGGGTCGAGCCTTGTGGATGCCGTAGCCGAACCCGTTCGGGGACCGCTTATTGAAGGGTTCCATGCGGTGAAGGCAGCCGCTCTGAAGGCCGGGGCCCCAGGTGCTGCCATCGCAGGTTCGGGAGCATCGGTTTTTGCGGTGACCCAAAGCGAAGTCGACGGGCGACGCATTGGGCGAGCCATGCAGCGAGCGTTTCGTGATGAGGCCGGGGTAGCTTCTAAGATTTATGTCTCTCGTATTAATACAACCGGCGCAGAAGTTGAGGTCTCTTCTTGAACTTTCACAGTTTACGCACCCCGGAAACACAACTCGATTTCAAAACTGTTCTTTTTCAGGGCCTATCACCAGACGGAAGCCTCTTTGTTCCTGAAAGTCTTCCCAAACTCGATAGCAAGCGCCTTACCCAAATGGAGTCTCTCCACCGGGTTGCAACCACCGTGCTTGCTCCCTTCATCCCGGACATCGAAGAAGCAAAGCTTCACGCCCTATTGGAAAAGGCGTGGGACTTTCCGATTCCCCTACAAACCCTGGATGACGATCTCTTCCTGATAGAAGAGTTTCACGGACCCACTTTAGCTTTCAAAGATCTTGGAGCCCGGTTCATGGCGGCCATGATGGACCACTACCTGGAGAAGGAAGGTCGGAAAGTTACGATCTTAGTGGCCACTTCGGGAGATACCGGAAGTGCGGTGGCTCACGGTTTCTTTGGCGCCAAGAACATCGATGTTTTTGTTCTCTACCCTTCCGGAAAAGTCTCGCCGCTTCAGGAAAAGCAAATGACCACCCTGGGCGGAAATATCACCGCCATTGAGGTCACCGGAAATTTTGATGACTGCCAAGCTCTGGTGAAACAAGCTTTGCAGGATGCGGAGTTGGTCTCGAAGTTGGGTCTCACCACCGCCAACAGCATCAACATGGGGCGCCTCCTCCCGCAAATTGTTTTCTACGTATGGGCCTGGGTCCAATGGGAAACCAGTGGCGGGCTTTACGATCCCACGCCCCCATCGATTGTTGTGCCCAGCGGAAACTTTGGAAACCTAACCGCTTGTTTGTACGCGAAAGAGATGGGTATTCCCATTGGCCCCGTGGTGGCAGCCACCAACGCCAATCGCGTGGTCCCCGACTACATTCGCACCGGGGAGTACGACCCTAAACCCACCTTGCACACTCACTCTTCGGCAATGGACGTTGGAGACCCCAGCAACTGGACTCGCATCGCGCACTTGTTCGAAGAGGACTGGGCACGCATGCGATCGGCCATTCATGCGGTTACCGTTCCCGACAACCAAACCTTAAAAGAAATCAAAGACACCTTAGACCGAACCGGAATCCTCCTCGACCCGCACACTGCGGTTGGAGTTTATGCAGCACGGAACCTGAAAGACCGACCCGCATTCGTTGCCGCCACCGCTCACCCGGCCAAGTTCCCGGAGGTGATTAAGGCCGCCACCGGCAAGGAATTCGACATGCCGGAGGCCTTGGCCAAGATTGCAGGGGGCGAAAAGCAGTCGGTGACGATGGAAAACGATTACGCGGCCTGGCGAACCTTCCTAGAAGCTCGAGTCTAGGGCGAAGGCTCTGGCCAAGAAAAAGTCTCTCTGTGCTAATCTAGGAATGTCGTCCTGTTGTCGTCGCGATTGCGGCAACTCCATCGTCGGAAGGTCTTATGCTCCGGCCAAAATTGACTTTTCTTTCTGCGATTCTATGCCTGTATTGGGCAAGCCCCTGTTTTGCGGAAGCCTCTAGTGTAGAGAGGCTGTCTGAATCGCTACGCATTACCCTCGATAGTGACGCTTCCAAGGCCGAGCACCAGAACCGCTATTCGTTCACCATTCATAAACTCGATGCAGAAGCCGAGGAGGCACGCTGGGTTGGGTTTGGTGAAGGCTCCGTGTCTACCGTCACCGATGCCGAGGTTCGCATTGATCGCAAAGGCAAAACGATTACCAAGTTTAACTTGGGCGACTTTGAAAAGATGGCCACTCCCAGTGGCAGTGTATTTATCAATCAAGACACGCAACGCCTCTTGGAACTTCCCGCATTCAAAGTGGGAGACATTGTTCACGTCGAATACAAAGAGGAAATAAAACCGTTTCTAGGCTTCTCCATTCACACCTTTTTGCCCGGCGCAAACGAGAGCCGGTTTCAAGTCACTATTCCCACCAAGCTGAACCCGCAGTACAAACTCTTTACCGGAGCCGAGCCTCCGACTGAAGAACAGGATGGCGACCGAACCGTCCTGACTTGGACGGTGACCAATCTGGAGGAATTGCCGGAAGAGGACCTGTCCCCCCCACTGATCGAGCTTTATCCCAGCGTGAGTTTAGGGGTCGATCGCATTGCCTGGGGGCCTGCGGACACCTGGGAGAATCTCGCTGGAACCTACTGGGTACGAGCCAAAGAGCGCCTGGCGCCGGTCGTTCACCATGATCTAAAACCACGACAAAAAGGCGAGCTTCCTCCGCTTACCGCGGCCTTAGAGCTGGCTCAAAACAATCTCCGCTACACCGCGGTGTTTTTCGGCCTCGACGGCTACATCCCACATGATCCTAACGAGATTCTCAGACGACGTTACGGAGACTGCAAAGACATGGCCACTCTCATCTGGGCCACCACGCCGCCGGAAGTTGCCAAAGTCAATTTGGCTGCGGTGCTAACCCGCGGGTTCTCGGGGCTCGCCGTCGACCCGCTTCCCACCATGCATTTCTTCAATCACATGGTGGCGCACGTTGACGAGGGAGAGGACGGTCGATGGTTAGATGCCACCGCGTCCTACGCAACCGTGGCCAATCCCCGTAGTGACATCCAAGGCTCCCCCGCCATGATTGCAACGGGACCGAACAGGGGATACGCGCGCATCCCGGTTTCTCCTCCAGAGGCGAACCAAATTATCCGCAACTTCCAAGTCACCGAAACTCAAGATCGCAGTTGGTTTTTAGATGCGCGGATCAGGTACCTGGGAGTCTACGCTCAGAACATGATCGAGAGGGCCGAGCGGGGGGGCGAGGTTGAGCCCGTCATGGAGACCTCGCTCAAAGAGGCGGGGTTTGAACCCTTGGAAGAGTGGGAGGGCATCACCTTAACTGTGGTTTCTCCGGACGAAGCTGTACTCGCTTGCCAATCCAAGATCCAAAACCCCACTCATGGCAAGCCCGAAGCTTTTCGCCCCACTTGGGATAGTGAGCCCTACCCTTGGAATCTGTTTCGGGCCCGAAGTCGCACCACAAACATCGAGTGGCCTTTCCTTGAGATGCGCACCGATAGCCTGACCATCCAAACCGCCTGGAGCACTTTTGCCGACCACCCGGACACCACGCATGTAACTTCGCTGGAAGGGCTGTTTATGAGCACCTCTTGCGAGAAAAACGCCGATGCACTGACCTTGGTGCGCCAATACGCGGTGACGGAGCTGACCTATCCTGCTTCGAAATGGAAAGAGGGGCGAGCTCTTCGGCAACAGTTTCAGCGTTGGTCTTCTAGAGAGGTATTTCAGTGAAAAAGTTTGCCCTAGCTCTCCTCGCCGTTGGTTCTCTTTTTACCTGTCCTTTGGCCCTCGCTGGAGAAGAAGAGGAAGAAGTCTTCCCCACCTGGGAAGAACTTGAAAGCGAGTACGCAGCCGACTACGCTGCGGTGGAGTTCCTGCGTGAAGTTACGATTGAGATCACTTTTAGCACCCACGGCGATTTCTACACCAAAATCAAGTACGCCCACGACTACGCCATCTTTGATCCCCTAGAGGCTGAGCACCTTTTGAACCAAGAGTTCTTGCTGCCTCCCGGAGCCAAGGTCAAGAAGAAGAGCGCGCGGTCTGTTTCCCTAAAAGGATCCGTTCGCAAAGCGGAGAAAGACGAGTTTCAAACCAAGAAAGTCTATGGGGGATGGAAAGAAGTTCGAGTGGCGATCCCCGGTTTGGATAGTCCGGGCTACGCCAAAGTTCGCGTTGAGGCAGAATGGAAAACCGCTCCTCTCTTTTCTGTAGACCTGGTCTCCAACCTTCCCTTGCGCAAAGGTCGTATTCGCCTGGAGTGCCCTCCTTCCCAACACCGTTCCGCATTGCAGTACTTTTCCATTCGGCGTCGAGGCTCTTTGAAGGAAGCCGAAGTCCCCAAGAAGAAAGCGGCCGAGTTCATTCTTCAATGGGAGGCCGAGAACCTGCCTCCCTTAACGGAGAGTAGTTTCTATCCTGCCCTCATACAGCCGGCGGCGGCCCTTGAAATCTCGGTCCGGGGAAGTTCCTGGAACCTCTTTTCCAAGGTGATGTATGACGAGGTTCGAAGCATCAGGCTGCCCAAGGATCTGGTTAAAACCTTCAAAAAGGAGGCTGATCTTTCAACTCCTGAAGCAACGTTCGCTTCGGTTGTTTCCTGGGTAGAGAACCCAAAGAACATCGCTACTTTTGGAACCCCAAGAGACATGGTGCTTGGGTTTGGAACCTTCAAAGACTTTCAACCCGGCGACCGCTTGAGCATCCTTGAGAAAGCCGTTTTTGCTAAACGCCTGATGGACGAATGCAAACTCCAAAACCAGCTTGTGTTTGCCTCTTCTCAGTATCGCTCGGCTCTGAACTGGGCCTCTCTCGACTATGACCAGCTCGACGCTCCGCTGATTCTCGTAAGCGGACTGGGCCCTTCTTTTTTATGGGATGTTGGCGCGCCTTGGGTACCCATGGGTTTCCCCGGACCGGATCTTTACGGCCGCATGCTTGTCATGGAGGAAGACGAAGAAACCGACCCCATTCTCTCCATCAAACCAAGCCCCTTTTACCATGCTGAGAAAAGAACCTTAGAGCTGTCTTTGGAAGACGATGGCTTCTTGAGCGGCGACCTTTCCTGTCAGTTTAATACCACCTCCCGAGATGAACGCCTTCAACCTTGGACCAAGTCGGCGGAAGGCACGAAGGCTGCCATCGATGCCGCTCTACTCGATCATGTTTCGGTTGGCGAGGTTGCCTGGTCGAAGCGGGGGAGCCCGCTTTTTCGATGCTCCGAAGACAGCCCGGCCGTTCTCACCTGTGCGGTTGAAATGGAGGCCGAAGCAAGCGGGGCTAGCGGGTGGAGTGTGTCGCCCTTTGTCACCGAACTTCCTCGGTACTTCTCTAGAATCGAGGAGCGAGACCAAGATACGGTGTTCTTGCTGACCGAAGGGCTAAAAGTATCCGAGGCGGTCATGGTTCATCTTGGGGAAATGTCTGCCACCGCCGTTCCCGAGCCGCTTCAACTCAGGAACGCGAGCGGGGAGTTCACTTGTCGGTGGCAGCCCCAAGGAAACAACCTCGTGGCCCTGAGGCGACTCGTGATCCACCCGGACTCTCAAGCCATGCGGAGTTCCAAGCTTGTGAGTGACCTGTGCAAAATCTGGAGCGAGTCGGGATCCAAAACGGTGTTTGTAGAGTAAGGCCCCCGGCAATCTTGTTGAGTAAGGCCGAGCGGCAACATTTTGCAGAAAACGCCGCTCCCCTGTCGAAATGCCCTTCCTTTATTCGTCTCTAGGGTGAAAGTCGCTTTTGTCCTTATACTAAAACGCATGGAGACACTCACATGAAATACGCAATTTTGGTTTATGAGACCCCCGAAGATTTCGCCAAGGGCCGCGGCCCCGAGGCCGAGGCCTACTTTGGTTCCTACATGGCCTACCACCAGGCGCTGCAGGAAGCCGGTGTATACACCGGGGGTCACGGTTTGCAGCCACCAACCACCGCCACAACGGTCCGCCTAAAGAAGGGTGATCGCGTCGTTCAAGACGGCCCCTTTGCCGATGTGAAGGAACAACTCGGCGGCATGTTCGTCATCGATGTTCCCGATCTGGACACCGCCTTAGAGTGGGCAGCCAAGTGCCCCTCGGCCAGCACAGGCTCCGCGGAGGTTCGCCCTCTGATGGAGATGGAACAGTAATCTGTGGAAGTACGCGTCGCGGTAGAGCGAGCCGCCCAAGATTCTTACGGTAAGTTGCTCGCCTACCTCGCTTCGCGTTCGCGCGATGTGGAGGCGGTGGAAGATGCTTTGTCCGAAGCGTTCGTTGCCGCACTTGAATCTTGGCACGGTTCCGGGATTCCCAAGAACCCCGAAGCCTGGCTCCTCACCTCTGCACGCAACCGCTTAACGGATATGGGACGACGTGGCCAAATGAAAGAACGGGTGCACCAAAGTCTGGTTGCCGCTGCATCCGAGGTGCAATCCATGGCCAAACGCGATGCGGAATTTCCCGACGAACGTCTAAAACTGCTTTTCATCTGTGCTCATCCCGCGATTGATGAAGCAGCACGAACACCTCTGATGTTGCAGACTGTCTTGAACGTCCCCGCGAACAAGATCGCTTCGGCGTTCTTAGTAGCCCCCGCAACCATGAGTCAGCGTTTGGTACGCGCCAAGCGCAAAATTCGAGACGCAGGGATATCCTTCGACCTACCCGATTCAGGCTTAGAAGAACGTGTGACCAACGTGCTCGATGCGATCTACGCCGCCTACGGAACGGGATGGGATCATTTGCAGGGTGCCGACGCGCACATGGGCGGCTTGTCTGCGGAGGCAATCTACTTGGGTCGTTTAGTGGTTGAGCTTTTGCCCAAAGTACCCGAAGCCAAGGGGCTGCTCGCCCTCATGCTTCTTTGTCAGGCACGTCGCGAGGCCCGTCGCGACCAGGACGGTCAGTACGTTCCCTTTAGCGAACAAGATCCCAAGTTGTGGTCGACCGACTTCATGGGCGAGGCAGAGCGAAACCTAGAAGCTGCGGTTTCCATGAAACAGCCGGGTCGCTACCAACTCGAAGCCTGCATTCAGTCGGCCCACATTGATCGCCGGTTGACCGGACGTGAGAATTGGGAAGATGTCTTGGCGCTGTACGAAGGGCTGCTCTATGTTGCGCCCTCGGTGGGGGCTTTGGTGAACCGAGCGTCGGCTCTGGCGGAGGTGAACGGTGCTTCGGCGGGTTTGGAAGCGCTGGAGGATATCGAGGTGGAGTTTTCGGAGAGCTATCAGCCCTACTGGGCTTTACGAGGGCATTTGCTGAATCAGCTTGGGCGAGGCGATGAAGCGCGAGTAGCTTACGAGCGAGCCATAGGAATGAGCGAAGACCCCGCCGTGCGTTCGTTTCTGACCGAGAAACTGAACAACTCCTAGAGCGCTCAAACATCTTGAACTGAATCTTTCCTTGTTATAACATTTGTAATAACAAGGAGAAATCATGGTCAAACTCACCGTTCGCCGAGTCGGAAACTCGCTTGGGGTTACCTTGCCAATCGAAGCCACCAAAGCTCTCGACGTCGCTGAAGGCGATCAAGTCTTCTTGACCCCCGCTCCCGATGGAAGTTTTCGGATCACCCCCTACGATCCAACTTTCGAAACCACCATGGCCGCGGCAGAAGATTTCATGCGCCGCTATAGGAACGCCCTCCGTGAACTTGCAAAGTGAAAGAACCTATTTGGATTAGTCATAACGCCGCTCTAGCCATTCACGACATGTTGATTGCCGAGCATGGAGGCGAAGCCGGGATTTTGGATGAGGGGCGGCTGGAGGCAGCGTTGACCAGCCCAAGAAATCATTGGTCCCATGGAGAACGCGACTTGTTTACGTTGGCGGCTGCTTACGGTTTTGCTTTGGCCAAGAACCACCCATTCGTCGACGGCAACAAAAGAACGAGCCTTACCATTAGTGGGGTTTTTCTTGAAATCAATGGCTGGAAGCTTGACGCAGATGAACGCGATGCGGTTGGGGCAGCGCTTGCCTTGGCTGCGGGTCGAAGCTCTCTCAAAGAGTTCTCTCAGTGGTTAAAAGCGTCTTCGAGTAAGAAGCACTAAAAGCCCAAGTTACTCCTTGGGCTGCTGCTTCTGTTGCTTCTTCTTGCTTAAGGTTTGAACACCCAGAGCCCCACCCCAGATCACCATGCCGAGCAACACGGCCCCTACTACAAGCCCTAAAAACGCAATCATTCCAACTCTCCCTCTGCTACCAGCAAGTTAACTTCAATGTCCTGTCGTCGGTATAAGCATACCCCAGAATCGTCTTCGCAAATGTAGTACGCCGCGTAGGGTGAGAAGCTTACGGTGCCGGGTTCAGCACTCTCGGGACAATACACTTCAAACTCGAAATGGCGCGGTTCGTTTGTGTGGGCCTTCTTGGGAAGTGCCACTGCAACGTGTGTGCGGTTGGCTTCCCAACCTTCGGGTGCCTCAATCCACAAGAGAGATGCTTCAACCTCATTGTTCCAGTGCGCGGTACCTTTGGGCTCCAGCGTCACGTGAACTCGCGCAGCCTGACCGGGTACCAGTTTTTCCGGAATGGTCACCACTTTAGCCTGCACAAAGAAGCTCTCATCACGATCGAGTTTGCCCTGCGGATCGGGCTCCTTCACTTCTGAATTCTCAGCCGCCTGGAACTGCTTCTGTGGCTCCGCGTACTCGGCCAGGCCAGGCTCCGTGACCAACGCCAAAGGCTCTTCGCCCCGCGCCGCGATTTCTTCCCGGGCCTCGGCAACCCAATCATAGAACGGGTAGGGCTTATCCAAGCGCGGCCCGTATTGCTGCAAACGGCGCCGGAAAATGTAGTTGTTGGGGTCGATTTCTAAGGCGCGAGTCCAATGATGAACGGCTTTGGCGAAGTCCTCGGACTCGCGATCCGGCGAGTCGTAGCGAGCCCGGTAGGCCACCCCCGCGTGAAAGTGATCCCAATGATCTTCGCTCTTCGCAAGCTTGGCGACATCCATGGAGGCCACATCCCCAAACCTTGGCTTTCCCGCATCAACCTTTCGTTGAAACCCCAAGACCGGAGGCGCCGTCACCACCGGCTGAGCAAGAAAATCTTCTAGAGCTTTACCAGGCTTTTCCCCAAAGGGAACCACGTACTGCAC
>JABDJR010000291.1 GCA_013003415.1 Candidatus Eiseniibacteriota bacterium
GCACAAAGGAGAAGCGCCGTTCCTTCCGCTTTTGATTCCCTCGCTCCAACATGTTGAACGCGAGGTCAACGCCAACCACAGAGATATCTTTTTGGGAGATGGCTTCAAAGCCCAAGTCGCCGGTACCCGCGCAGACATCTAAGAGGCGATCGCCGGCTTCAAGTTTTAGATTCCGGATGGCACGCTTCCGCCAGCCCCGATCGATCCCCATGCTCAGAAGGTGGTTTAGCAGATCGTAGCGAGGAGCTACCGAATCGAACATGGTGCGCATGCGCGACTTCTGTTCGGAAATGCTCACGACTTGGGATCCCAACGAGGAACGAGGTCCTGGGACGGAGGCAGATCGAGACGGTCAAGAACCCGCGCCACAATAAAGTCGCCCAAGTCCTCGAGGGTTTTTGGTTTTTGATAAAAACCAGGAGCGGCGGGAAGAACGATCGCACCCGCGTCGTGCAGTCTCAGCAGATTCTCCATAAAGATGCGGTTGTAGGGCGTTTCACGGGGCACCACAATTAGAGGGCGGCGTTCTTTGAGATTCACCATGGCGGCGCGATCGACCAGCGTATCCCCGAGACCGGAGGCGATGGCCCCCACGGTTTTCATGCTTGCCGGGACAACCACCATCCCGGCGACCGGGTAAGACCCGCTGGCAAGAGGCGCTCCCAAATCACTGTTGTTATGGAAGACGGCTTGATCATCGGCCAGAGAAATCTTGTAGCGTTCGCAAAGAGCATCGATGAGTCGTCGCGGCTCTCCCGGCAAGTCGCGCTCCTCTTTGAGAAGACGGGCGCCATAGTTAGAAAGCACAAGATCGAGCCCATGGCCGTTTTCCAGAATGGCTTTGATCATGCGCTCGGCGTAGATAGCTCCCGAGGCCCCGGTGACGGCAACCACCAGTCGTTTCATAGGAACACTCCAAGCGCGCTAGCAGCCAGAAACGTCAGGCTAAAAAGTCCATTCATGTCGAAAAATACAAACTGCATACGTTCCATGGTACCGCGAACCACCCGTTGTTCCCAAAGCAACAATCCACCCGCCACGAGGACGCCAATGAAATAGGCAGGGTGTACGTTCAGGAGAGCACCGAAGGCCAAAAACAAAACAATACACAGACCATGAAGAAGAGCCGAAATGGCTAGAGAACGGGGTTTTCCAAATCTGGCGGGAATGCTGTGAATCCCATGGCGGCGGTCAAAGGCTTCATCTTGAAGCGCATAGAGAATATCCATTCCCGCGATCCACGCGCAGACTCCTGCACCCAAAAGAAACGGAACCCAAGACCACTGACCGGTCACCGCGAACCACCCTCCCACCGGAGCCACCGCAAGCGAAAGCCCTAAAAAGAAATGGCAGGCCCAAGTGAATCGCTTGGTGTAGGAGTAGAAGAAAAGAATGAAAAGGGCCAAGGGCGACAACCACCCACAAAGGGGATTGAGTTGCCCGGCTGCAAAAACAAAAACAGCCGCCGCTAAGAGCAAGAAGATCATGGCGGTTCGAGTGGAAATTACACCGGCCGGAAGCTCGCGGTTTTCTGTGCGCGGATTCGCAGCGTCAATCTGTCGATCGGCGATGCGATTGAAGGTCATGGCAGCGGTGCGTGCGGCAACTGCGGCCACCAGAATCCACAATCCGTCCATCCAAGTGGGCCAAGCGTATCCGGAGCTCACGGCAAAGAGCACGGCAGAAACCGCAAAAGGCAGGGAAAAAATGGAATGGGAAAAACGGATCATGCGCCCAAATTGAAGGACGCCCTCTCCGATTCCGCGGGCCGGCATAGCACCTTCCCTCATGGCGATGCCCTAAACGGCCACTTCCTCAAGAATGTCATAACGCATGCCTCGTCGGGCAGGACGGAACCCTGCCCTTTCAATCGCACGTCGGATCTTCTCTTCATTGAGGTGGTGAACGGTGCCCGCGGCCGAAACCACGTTCTCTTCCATCATGACGCTTCCAAAGTCATCGCAGCCATAGAAGAGAGCCAGCTGGCCGATTTTCTCGCCTTGGGTGACCCAGGAAGATTGAAAGTGCGGCACGTTGTCGAGGTAAAGACGCCCCACCGCGTTCATTCTGAGGTATTCGGCGGCGGTGGCCGCATGGGGAACCTGTTTCTTAAGCGCGGTGTGATCGGGCTGGTAGGGCCAGCAGATAAATGCGGTGAAACCTTCGGTCTCATCTTGAAGATCGCGAATCATGCGGAGATGCTCGATGCGATCTTCGGAAGATTCGATGGTTCCAAACATCATGGTGGCGGTAGAAGGCAGTTCCGCTTTATGGGTTTGCCGGTGAACTTCAATCCACTCTTCGCCCGTGCACTTCCCTACTGCGATTTCACTGCGAACAGGTTCCGTAAGAATTTCCGCTCCCCCCCCAGGTAACGAGTCGAGACCCGCCGCCTTCATTCGCATCAGCGTTTCGTAGTAGGAGAGGTTGGAAATCCTCGAGATGGTGACGATTTCGGGAGCGCTAAAAGCGTGGAGCCAGATGCCGGGAAATTCCGATTTGATCCGGCGGAGCAGACCTTCGTACCAGGTGATGTCGTAGTCGGGATGCAATCCACCCTGGAGCAGAACCTGATTCCCACCAATGGCTCGAAGCTCGGTGAGCTTCTCTTTGATTTCCTCCCAGGAAAGCACATAGCCATGGGGCGAGGTCTCTGGGGTGTAGAAGGCGCAAAACGTACAGCGGGCGGTGCAATAGTTCGTGTAGTTGATGTTGCGATCAATATTGTAGGTGACCTGCTCGGGGTCGTTCTTCCGAAGGCGAACCTCGTGAGCCATCGCTCCCAGCCAATCGAGATCGGCATGATCGTGCAACCAAAGTGCTTCGGCTTCGGTAAGGCGGGTTCCGGTGAGAACCTTGGCTTCGAGTTCTAACGATTTGCTAGATAACTGAGACATGATGCGCTCCGCGGGGGGTTACATCCAACACGTGATGCCCCCGTTCGAAATAGCAGCGGAGACCGGCTTCTTCCGATTCTCCTAATTGATAGCGAATGGACTGAGCCAAGTAGGTCTCAACCTTCTCTCGGCGGGTAGCGTCTTTGGGCTCGGCCAAATGCGCCAACTCCGAGAGCTTGTCTTGATTCTTTTCGTAGACGCGATGCAGTCCTTGAATGAGAGCTTCATCGGAAGCTTTGGGGCCGGCCCAAACTGCGAACACAAAGGGTAGCGCCGTCCAGTCCCACCAAGCCTGACCAAGATCGATGACGGTAGCTGGGGGATCTTCCAAAAACAGAGCTTCGTCACCGATGAGCAGGGTGGCGTCGCCTGCTTTGAGACGATCTCGCCACTGGCGACTACCGGACTTCACCTCGATGGAAAAAGGCTGCTGAGCCTCGAGCCAAATCTTAGCCAGCACATTCGAGGTTTTGCTTGCGGGATCGGTTACTAAGGTGTGGATCTCGGTTTGGGGTTTGTCTGACAGCAAGAGGACCGAGCGAACCGCACCGCGACAAGCGATGCCAAGCCCGGGAACCACTCCCCAGTCGGGATGGGTTGCCACCGAAGCGACAGGCACGAGGCCCACGTCGAGTTCTTCCGCGTTTAGCATTTCCGCCACCCGGCTTGGGTTCTCATAAACCAGTTCAGCCTCGGGCAACTGATCCTTCAAGCCATGATGCAAGGGCAGGCTATTGTGATAGCCGACGACTCCAATACGCATTAGGCGGGATACTCACGCACGGTATCGTACAGGGCGTCTCGCTCGATGGGGGTGCGTCCCGCAGACTGGATCATGCTCACCAATTGCTCTACGGACATTTCCTGGTCGGTTTCGGCTCCGGCCATGTGGTAGATGTGCTCTTCCACCACCATGCCATCCACATCATTCACACCCATGTTCAAGGAGACTTGCGCCAGCTTGGGAGTGTGCATGGGCCAGTAGGCTTTGATGTGGGGAATGTTGTCGAGCAACAAGCGCCCGATGGCTAGGTTCTTTAAGTC
>JABDJR010000299.1 GCA_013003415.1 Candidatus Eiseniibacteriota bacterium
TCTCCGCCCCAAGCGCAAGATCGAAGAGATCCACCCGAAAATAGAGATTGTTGTTCTCTTCCCGGTGATAGAACGCGATGAGATCACGGGAGTTCTCGTAACCGTCTGCATAGGCAAAGGTGGCGTCGGTGGGGGCGGCATCGTCCAGGGCCAGCAGGTCTCCCCGCTCCCAGTCCAAGAAGTCCTCGTACCAGGTGACTCCGGCCCGATCGACCCCCTGAGCCGGCCCCTGACCGATGGTGATGTCAGCATGGGCGGAGCTGCCAAAGCTGCAGAGAATTAGAAGCGTGAGGAAGACGGTCTTTGGGTGCATATGCGGGTACTCTCCTGGCCTTGATTTTAAACTAATTAGACCGGTCTACCCATTGCTATTTTCACCCTTTTCTCAGTAGGCTACCCGAATGTCGAATCTCATTGCCGCTGAAATCCTAGAACTTCATTACTGGTTTGAGGCCTGGTTCTTGGGCCGCCTCGACCAGATCAGCCTCTCCCGAGTCGACCAGTGCCTGAGCGACGACTTTCATCTTGTGAATCCGTCCGGTGTTCTGGCCACAAAACCTGAGCTCCTAGAGACTCTGGTGAAGACCTACGGGACCTACCAAGAACGAGACTTTGCGATTGTGGTGAAGAACATTCAGGTTCGCCCCCTCTCGGAGAATGTTGCCATCGCTCGCTACGAGGAGTGGCACAAGCAGGACGGGAACGAAAAGGGCCGACTGAGTCTCGCCGTGTTTAAGACCGAACCCGAATTGGTCTGGGAGCACGTGCACGAAGTTTGGCTACCGGAGTCGTAACCTGTACCGCGCCGAGCTAAGAAAACTCATTAGCCTCGCGATTCCCATCATCGTGGCTCAGGTCAGCTTCATGCTGCTTGGGGTGGTCGACACGATTATGTTGGGGCGCCTTGGAGTCCAGGAACTCGCCGGTGCCACCCTTGGGCACGTTTGGCTCTATAGCTCCATGATGTTCAGTTTCGGTTTTATTTTCGGTACCGACCCGATCATCACCCAGGCACACGGTCGAGGAGACGGCGGCCGTATTGCAAGAAGCCTTCAGAGAGCGCTCGTCATCACCTGCACCCTATTTCTTCCCTTGGCCGGTCTCTGGCTGATTACAGAGCCTGTCTTGCTTTTTTTGAAACAGGATCCCGAGCTTGCGATTATTGCTCGCCGATATGTTTGGATACAAATCCCGAGCATCATCCCCGCTCTGGCCTACTTTGCCTTTAGGCAGTACCTCTTGGGGCGCGGCATTGTTCGTCCGCCGATGTACATCTCCTTCGTCGCGGTGGGTCTAAACATCCTTTTTAACTGGGTCTTTATCTTTGGAAACTTGGGGGTTCCAGCCATGGGTGTGGAGGGCGCAGGTCTAGCCACAGCCCTCACCCGCTTCATGAATCTCTTCCTCATTATAGGAGTGATTCGTCTGCTGAAGCTCCACCACGGAGCCTGGGTTCCCTGGAGTCGTCGCACGTTTCGGTGGTCTGCATTCAAAGAGATCGTTCACTTTGGCATTCCGGTCTCTTTCCAGATCAGCCTGGAGATGTGGGCGTTCCAAATCAGCACCTTGCTTGCAGGAAAGCTTGGGGCTATCCCTTTGGCCGCCCACACGGTCAGTCTCAACATTGCTTCGGTGGTGTTTATGGTCCCCTTAGGCCTGTCGATGGCGACCGTGACCCGAGTGGGAAACCTAATCGGTGAAGGAAAGCAGGAGATTGCGCAAAGGGTTGCTTGGATCTCACTTGGTCTAGGCGCGGTCATCATGAGCATTGCGGCGGTTTCTTTAATGCTGTTTCGTTACGGCTTGCCAAAGCTCTACACGCCAGACCTCTCTGTGATCGAAATCGCTGCCGGCATCCTTCCTATTGCGGCCGCGTTCCAACTCTTCGACGGCATTCAAGTTGTTGGGGGTGGGATTCTTCGAGGCATGGGTCACACTCGCCCGGCGGCGATTTTTAATTTCGTCGGCTATTACATTCTGGCCTTGCCCCTCGGCGCGTACCTCGCCTACCGCAAGGGTTTTGGGGTCGACGGCATATGGTGGGGACTCTGCTTGGGCTTGGCCGTCATTTCCATCCTCCTCCTATACTGGGTAAAGAACAGGGGACCGGCTCATGTAGAACC
>JABDJR010000304.1 GCA_013003415.1 Candidatus Eiseniibacteriota bacterium
GGAAACCCTCATTGCGTTTGGGCTTTCTGAAAAGAACGCCGGCTCCGACGCCGGCGGCATGCGCACCTTGGCAAAGGCCGATGGCGATGACTATGTCATCAACGGCGAGAAGAAATGGTGCACCAACGGTGGGGCGGCCAACCTCTATACCGTTTTTGCCGTGACCGATCCCAACTCGCGAAGCCGGCGCATCAGCGCCTTCATGCTCGAGAAACACATGGATGGCTTCAACATCGGCAAGGTCGAAGACAAGATGGGTATTCGAGCCGCGCCGGTGGTTGAACTTCACCTCAAGGATTTGCGGGTTTCAAAAGACACGCTCCTAGGCGGAAAAGCGGGTCTTGGCTTTAAACACGCCATGATGACCCTCGACATGGCCAGACCCGGGGTTGCCGCCCAGGCGGTCGGTTTGGCCCAAGGTGCTCTTGAGTACGCCACGGTCTACGCCACCCAGCGTCGCCAGTTTGGTCAATCCCTAGCCAGCTTTCAGATGATTCAAGACATGCTGGCGAAGATGGCCACTAAGGTTGAAGCCGCACGTCAGCTGGTCTATACCGCGGCCCGTGCGATCGATGCGGGCATGCCTCATGTCACGAAACTTGCGGCCATGTGCAAATCCTACGCGACCGATGTCGCCATGGAAGTCACAACCGACGCGGTTCAGATTTTTGGCGGATACGGCTTTATGCGCGACTATCCCATCGAAAAGTACATGCGAGACGCCAAGATCACTCAGATTTACGAAGGAACAAACCAGATTCAACGTGTGGTTATCGCTCGCAACCTGATCAAGGAATCGGGTCAGCTTGAGTTCCTGAAGGAATACATTCCAACGGAAGTGCAGGACTCTCCTCTCTCCTAAGACAGATTCGGGCTTGTGAAGGGATCGATATGAGATTACGGACGTGGACCCAGAAGGCAGGTCGGTTTGCCCTTGGGATGGGCTTTCTGGCGCTGGCTTTCGTCGGTTGCTCCGGTCAAGATCCAGAGTGCGAGCGCGATGATCGAGGGGCTCTTGAGTTTATTCTCCCCGAAGGGGAGTCTCTCGATTTTACGGGAACCCTCAAGTCCATCGATGAGCTGATTAGCGACCCTCCGGTGGTGCGCTATGCCTTCACGGTTGAAGGTGGTTCTGACATTACGTTCAACACCAATGCGATTGGCTACCTGCTTCCCCTTGAAGTTGGAACCGAATACGCGGTTTCGCTCTCTCAGGGAGAGGTGCTTTCCAATCTTCTAAACTCCTACGCCATGGTATTCACCGACGAAGCTGGGGTTGCCGTCTTGGCTGTAGCCGACTGGAGACCTCAGTACTCTCTGTTTACCGAGGGATATCCGGTTGACGGGTTGACGGTGGCGATTGTGGAGCCAGATTGCGTGCCTCGGGTCGAAAACACCCGCGAGTATCGCGACATTACGAATCGCCAGCTTAGTTTTGCCCTCGATGGAGCGACCACTCTGCTCTACCATGGTGATCAAGGTCGCTTGGGCGATTGGACAGTAGACGTTTTGCGGGCCCACAAGGTCGTGGCCAAGGCTAATATTTTCGTGCAAGATCAGTACTCGTTTGTGATCAGTCGAACCTCGCCTTAAGCGCTCTTTTGGGGTGGTCGATTGCATGCGATCTGATTAGGCTTCCTAAGATAAATAAACATCACTTCAGTTCCGCCCCGAGGGGAATGTGGAGGTTCGAGTGTCCGGCAAATCCAGTTTTTTTGCAGATGTGAATCGGTCCTTCAATCGCGCAGCAACTCACCTCAATTACCCCAAGGGTCTCCTCGACCAGGTCCGGGCATGTAACAGCGTCTACCAGACTCAGTTTCCGGTGCGCATGCCCGGGGGCAAGTTCAAGGTAGTTTCGGCCTGGCGGGTTGAGCATAGCCAGCATCGGCTTCCTACCAAGGGCGGTATTCGTTACAGCCATCTTGTGAACGCCGACGAGGTCAAAGCTCTTGCCGCGCTCATGACCTACAAGTGCGCCATTGTTGAGGTGCCTTTTGGCGGTGGTAAGGGTGGGGTGAAGATCAGCACCACCAAATTCAACACCGAACAGCTCGAAGCCATTACAAGACGGTATACGGCCGAGCTCATCAAGAAGAACTTTATCGGCCCCGGTGTCGATGTTCCCGCTCCGGACTATGGAACCGGCGAGCGCGAGATGTCCTGGATCATGGATACCTACGCCACCTTCCATCCCGGTCGGATCGACGCTCAGGCCTGTGTCACGGGTAAGCCGGTTTCCCAGGGCGGCATCCGCGGCCGACGCGAAGCCACCGGCTTGGGTGTTTACTTTGGAACCCGAGAAGTCTTAAACGATACCCAGCTCATGAAACGCATTGGCCTCGAACCCGGTCTTGAAGGTAAGACCTTCGTGGTTCAAGGCCTCGGGAATGTGGGTTACTTTGCGGCCAAGTTCCTCTCTGAGAGCGGTTGCAAACTGGTCGGTATCTCCGAACGCGAAGGAACCTTGGCCAATCCCAACGGGCTCAACCTCGAAGACGTCATGGCTCACCGCCGGGAAACCGGAAGTGTCGAAAACTTCCCTGGGGCAAAGTTCAACGAAGACCCATCCGAAGCCCTCTATGTGGATTGCGACATTCTTGTCCCCGCTGCCCTTGAGCGACAGATTACAAGCGAGAACGCCGATCGCATCAAGGCGAAGGTGATTGCAGAAGGGGCCAACGGCCCTACATCGGCTAACGGTGAAGACATGCTTCACGAGGCGGGGAAAATTGTGATCCCCGACCTCTTCTTAAACGCCGGCGGCGTAACCGTGTCTTACTTTGAGTGGCTCAAGAACCTCTCTCACGTTCGGTTCGGTCGTATGGATCGCCGTTTGCAAGAACGTCGCGGGCTCGATGTTGTGAACGCGGTAGAAGAACTCACCGGAAAGAAAGTCAGCGCTACCCTGCAGGCTGAAATCACCCACGGTGCCGACGAGCAAGATGTGGTGCGTTCGGGTCTCGAAGACACCATGGTTGGCGCTTACGAGCAGATCGTCGAGCAGATTCTTTCCAACAACGAGATCAAGTCGCTTCGAACCGCGGCCTTTACCGTCGCCATCGATAAGGTCGCCAAGTCCTATCTCGAACTTGGCGTCTTTCCGTAAGCCTAAACCGTGGCCCATACCCCACGACGTGTCACTCCAACTTGCTTCGTAGGAACCGTGGGGGTCGGCTCGACGCATCCGGTTGTGGTGCAGTCCATGACCAACACGGATACCGAAGATGCCGCAGCCACCGCCTCCCAGGTGGTGGCGCTCGCCCGCGCGGGTAGTGAACTCGTACGCATTACGGTCAATACCCGTAAGGCGGCCGCCCAAGTGGCCGAGATTCATAAGCGGGTTCAAGACGCCGGCGTCGATGTGCCTCTGGTGGGCGATTTCCACTACAACGGTCACCAACTTCTCACCGAATACCCCGACTGCGCCGAGGCCCTAGCCAAGTACCGCATTAACCCAGGCAATGTGGGGGTGGGT
>JABDJR010000331.1 GCA_013003415.1 Candidatus Eiseniibacteriota bacterium
GACAAGACCGAGCCTTGGTGGAGCTATCGGCGCCTCGCTATCTCGCTTTGGTCTCTTACAACTCCGGATCCTTGGACTATCTTGATTTTGGAATCGGATCAGAAATCGAGAACTTCGGAGTACTTGAGCGAAGTGGCTCGCTTCTTTTTCTGGGCGCCGTTCTGAGCCCACACAACAATGAATCCGCAACCGTGGCGCGAGCTCTGTTGGAAGTCGAAGAGCACAACTTCTCCCTGGTTCGAGCTTTGCCTCTCGATCGAGACGGCTACTCGCGGGGCTTTGCCGTCGACGACTTTCGCAACACCGCATTTTTGTTGGAGGAGTATGGAACCGGAGAAGGTTCTCTCCGTCGACTCGATCTCAGCACCGGACGTATGACTCATGGAGTCAATGTTGGACCGCTGCCCGGTACCGTGTCTCGTCGTGGCCTCGTGCATGACCCGGATACGCGCACCCTGTTCTGCCTTGTGGGTGGGGCCGAGGCTCACGATTTCGCTCCGGTGGGGGAGGAGTCCGATCCCGGCATTCTGGTTTTTAAGAGCGACAGCCTCGATTTTGTGCAGCGGATTCCCTTGCCTAGAGATGCGCAGCCCCAGGCTCTGGCCTTTGAGCCCGATCGCCGCATTCTCTTAGTTTTGGCAAGTCAGGGTGGGGCGAGTCAGGTGTACATGTTTGATGCCTCCTTCCTCGATTTAAGATCCCAGGTTTCGCTTCCCGAACTTGTCACTGATCTCACGCTCTCGGGGCCCTACGCTTACGCCCCCGGATCTCGGGGGGTGTATGTGGTAGACACCGTTTCTTCCATCTGGGCTCCTCGTCCTGCTATCAACCTCGAGCAGACAGGAGAGATTGCAATTTCGCCCGCCGGAGATCTGGCCCTGGTACAGTTCCATGCAACTTATTTAAACGATAGCCCCGGCGTGGTCCTTATTGACATGAACACGGGAGAAGTATTGGAGTCCTGGCGTTGAATCAAGCCCTTCCTCAAAACCTGGATCAGCTCGATCTTGCGCTGACCGAAGATGGATTTGCCGCCAAGGACTTTTCCGGTCTGGTCGAGCGGGTGCACCTTCACTTTCGGTATTACACGGAACTGGAAAAAGAACTCTTGGGCACGGTCCCGATTAACTTTCCCGCTTATCTGTTGGAAACCCCTTTATCCGACGATCCCGCGGAGGGCGCCTCGAAAGTGGCCGGCTTAGAGCGGGAACGCCTCAAACTTGGTGATGGGGCCGCGGGCGACATTGTGGATATGCTCGAGCGCCAAGGGCACAAGGTGTACCGGCCCTCGTTTCCTGAGTCGCGACTGAACGGGTTTTTCTTATTCGACAAAGTTTCCGGTCCCGTTTTCGTGATCAACCGTGACTTGGACTACATTGAGACGGACTATGTGGCCACGGTGCTATACGGCCACTTTTTGATGGATCACAACCCCTATCGCATCGAACTTCAGGTTCAAAGTGGTGAAGCCGCATCTCCCAATCGTTTGCGAGCAAGCTTCTTCGCCCACGAATTCCTGATTAGCCGTGAAGGGCTCGAATCCTATTTGAAAGCCTTGGAAATCGAACCGGGCGGAACGCTGAGTGCGGAAATTGTCTCGCACCTGGCCACCTACTTTGAGGTGGGGGTTCGGACCATGCTCTCGCGTCTGTTGACCCTGGGTTACCTGCAGCAGTCCGATCTCGAAGCCATGGCTAATCTTGAAGTCGATTTTCCTGAGCGCATCACCACTAGTAGTACGGTGTCCGAGCGCTTCACCCGTTTAGCGCTTGAGGCTCACGCAACCGGTCACCTCGATCGAGATCAGCTTGCGGCTTACCTTGAAACCGATCGTCCTCACGCCATGCAGTTAGCCGACCAGTTTAAAATACCCGACGAAGTGGAAGAGTCGGGACAGATGGATGCCGACGAGGCAGAGGATCCCCTGGAGCAATCGGACGAGGAATTATGATGCATCGAATTTCCATGCTCGACGGAGCCGAGCTCCCGGTCAACAAAGTCATGGCGGTAGGACGAAACTACGCCGCTCATGCTGCGGAGATGAACGCCGCCGCCGAACCCGTGATTTTCAGCAAACCGGTCACGAGTCTAGTCTCACCGGGGGAACCCATCATCCTGCCTCGAGAGCGCGGTAGCATCCACTATGAGTGCGAGCTTTTGGTTTGGCTGAAAGATGGTGGAACAAATCTCAAGGCTGAAGAGGCTGCTGCCTTGGTGGCGGCTTATGGGCTGGGTTTGGACCTCACCCTGCGCGACATCCAAGCCGAAGCGAAGGCCAAAGGGCGACCCTGGACCTTGGCCAAGGGGTTTGACGGGTCGATGCCGGTCAGTCGTTTCGTTCCTGTGGGAGCTGTGGATAACCCGGATCAGTTGGAATTCTCTTTTACCCTCAACGACGAGGTAAAACAAAAGGGAAAAGTGTCCAACATGATCCTGCCCATCGGTGAACTGCTTTCCTATATCTCGCAATGGATCACCTTGGAGCGTGGAGATCTCATCCTCACAGGGACGCCGGAGGGCGTGGGTCCGGTCTCGCCGGGCGACAACGCTTTGATGGTTCTCCACAACCATCTTGAGCAACCGCTGCACTTTTCTTGAGTTGCATCGTACGTTTTCTTGCTTGCACCCTAAACCCCAAGTAGACTGTCTGCGGGAGGAAAACTTTGGGACTCTGGAAGACACTGTTCGGCGCCGGCTACGAAAAACACGAGGAAAAGGGAGATGAGCTTCGACTCGATCTAATGTATCGAGAAAGCGCATTTTCCTACCGTAAGGCCTTAGAGGTTTTGGGCGACAAAAGCCCCTCGGATATGGGCCGCATCGAGAACAAACTCAAGGAAGTACGAAGCAAAGCGGCTCATCAGCTGATCGAGGAAGCCGAAGAAATTTTGGCCGACGACGACCTTGATCTCGCCGCCGACAAGCTAAACCTTGCCCTCAACTTCACCGATGACCCGGAGCTTACCGACGCCATAGCCTCCCAGCTGCGAACGATCGCTGTGCGCAAAGAGGAAGGGAACCCCCGCCTCGAAACCGAAGTCGACATTCCTGAAGAGGTTGCCGGCACCGACGAAGATCTCTACGAGTTGGCCTTGGCCGGGCTCGAACCCGAAGATCAAGATCGAGCCATCAAATTTGGCGAACCCTTTCGCGAGGCCTACGAGCATTGCCAACACGAACAATGGGAAGAGGCGAAAGAGAAGTTCAAGGGGCTACTCCAACATCACGGAGACGACCCCCTCATTCTTGAACTCGCGGCCATGGTTCACGACCAACTCGGCGACACCGATGAAGCCACCGATCTCTACGAAAAAGTGTGGGACATGGCGCCCTCTCGCGGCGCAACCGTGCAGGGTCTGGTTGAGATCTACCGAAAAACCGAACAAGATGACAAAGTATTCGAGCTTTTAAGCAATGCTTGCCGTCGACGCCCCATGAGCGATGGCTACTCCATTCCTTGGCTTGCCATTCACATGGATCGGGCTCACGTCCTTGCCGAGCGAGGCCAGATCGATCTGGCCATCGAATCTTTCAAAGAGCTTTTGACCATCCCCGAAGTCGATCGCGGTCACCTGCTCTTCAATCTGGCCGGGGTGTGCGAACTTGGCGGACGCGACGAAGATTGCCTGGCCGCACTCGAGGCGGCCATCGAATCTTCGCCTCGGAGTGCGTTGTACCGCGAACGACTCGCCGACTTTCATGTCAAACGTGACACCGAACTCGAAGCGGCTCTGAAGTTGTTGTACGAAGCCAACGAAGTCGAAACCACCGGGGGTGCTTCCATGTTCGGAGGCGGTGCCGGAAAAGTACGCATCAGCCCCAACCGAGGTCGCTACCTCTATAAAATGGCTCGCGTCTACTACCTCATGGGGAACGACGCCGAGGCACGAGAAACCCTCGACACCGCCCGCGCAGTCACCGAAGATCCCGCGGTGCTTCAGGCCATCGAGGGTCTCGACGAAGAACTTCAGGCTCCTCCAGCCGACGAGTAAGCCCAAAATCTCGGGCGAAATAACCCAAATCGCCTAAGTACCCCTGTTTCGTAGGGGAAATGGCCCTGCAAGCAGGCAAGGGGCGATGCCCAAATCGCCCTTCAATCCCTTTTGCTATAAGGGATTAAACCCTGAGCGATTTTGACCGATTCTAAGGAAGCAACCAGCACTCCGTATTTCGGGCATTTTGAAACCCGAAATGCGAGATGCCAGCGCCTTAGTACGTAAAACTGGGCAGGAGTTCTTTTTTGAAGGTTTTGTTACTCGCTGACATTCACCTCGGTGCGAGACTCCCCGCATGGGGACCTCGGTCGGCGGAGCGTGCTCAAACACTTTTGGACAGCTTCACAAAAGCTGTAGAGATGGCTCGTGATTCCGCAGTCGATGCGGTTGTGATCGCGGGTGATCTCTTCGACTCACCGCAACCGGATGAGAGTCTGGTGGAGTCGGTGGGGCAGCTTTTTGATTCCTTGGGTCAAGAAGACATCCAGGTCGTGATTGCGCCCGGCTATTTTGATTCTTGGAACCACCCGAACTCCTTGTATCGCGAGCCCGCCTTTCCTGCCAACGTCCGTGTGATTGACTGGGCGACCGGGGGTCCGCAAACGATTGAGACCAAAGCCGGTGATCTCCATATCTATGGGAATTGCGACCATGGCGATGGGTTCGCGAGCGTGGACTGGTCCAGCTACAAGCGAACGGGTCAGGCCGGGGTGCATCTTGGTGTATTTCCGGGAGAACTTGATCTAGGGACCCGCTCACGCGAGGGTTCTCGATCCCTACTGTCCGCCGATATCGGCGAGCTCGATCTCGATTGTGTTGTACTGGGTGGTCGT
>JABDJR010000350.1 GCA_013003415.1 Candidatus Eiseniibacteriota bacterium
CTCCAAGATCTTTCCCACCACGCCGGTGTATTTCCCGTTGGGGGAACGCATGTGCATGGGCGCCCCTTCTTTCAGTTCTGTAGTGTGCATCACATTGCCAAAGAAAAAGGGCAACACCTCTCCCCGCTTGGTCAGTGTTTTCCAGACCGTCTCTACATCGGCCTGGATATGAATCTGGCACACGTCCACGGCGTCATTCATTAGAACCTCTCTTCCTCTTTGCTTTCTTCGTCGGCCGACTCGACTTCTTGTTAGGACTGGTTTTGGCGGCTTCGGCCTCGGCCAGAAACTTGATATCGGCGGCCTGGGAGGACCAAAAGCGACTGTACTCACTGGTCCACCGGTCATAGATCAACTGAATGGGCCCCAGGTTCACGAAGAGCTCCCGAGCTCTGCCGTTCTTCCTTGAGACCACCAGGTTAGCCGTTTCCAGGACTCCTAGATGTTTCATGACCGCGATGCGGCTGATATCGAAGTACTTCGCCACATCGTTCACATTGCAGCCGGGCATCCCTCGGATGAGATCGAGAATCTTTCTCCGGTGAGTGCTAGCGAGCGCGTGAAATAGGGCGTCCATGGATTCTTGTTTCATATGTAACCATATCGTTACATATGAAACATTCGGAGGCAACTCTTTTTCTGGTCACCTTGGAAGACTCTGGGCGATCTTCGCAGGGGCTCACAGGGCTCACAGGGCTCACCGGGGGCTGGCGAGCGCCGGCTACCAAAACAGGCGTTTCCCTATGGTCCGAGGTTGGACCTTTCGGATCTGACCATGCGTCGTATCGATCACCACTCTCACCCACCCGATATCCGGGGAGCCCATGGTTTCGAGCCGGAAAAAGTTCTCAAGTTTCTCCCCGGTTTGAAGACTGTTGAGCGGCTGATCGAAAAGATATTCGTGGTTGTCGCCATGGATGAGCAGAACCGGGCCGGAAAACCGCTCGGCCTCCGCAGCTAGTTTTGAAAGGACGGCATCGTATCCCCAGGTTCCAGGGAACTCCTCAAAGTCCGGGTCCGCGTGCATGGCAATCACCACTCCCTTAGCGCTTTTTAGGCGGGCTCGCTCAAACGTCTCCCCCATCCAAGCCACAGCCGCGGCCGTGCGTCGCTGAACCTCCGCGTCATTGGCCTCGGTTCGCTTAGTAAAGGCCTCCGTACCATTACCGGAACCCACGATATGAATTGTGGCAAACTCAAACCCGCCGTGGGCCCACCTCTGGTTTTCTGGGAACTCCTCATAGCCGAGAACGTTAGATTGAGTTTCCAGGACGATGGGCCGCTGACCGTGGGAACGTTCGGGATTGGAAAAGAAGACTTCGCGCAAAAGCTCGAGACGACCTAGTGGATCGTACTTACCCGGGTAAGCTTCGTGGCAATCGGTCCACTCATTATCTCCGGGGGTATAGATCACCGGATGGGCAATGCGGTTCATCTTCTCGAGGCGATCCCGATAGGTCTCTTCATCGCAGGGGTACCAGATGATATCTCCCACATGAAGAAACCAAGCAAGGTCTTGGGAATTCACTTCCTCAATGAGACGTTTGTAGCGTCCCTCTTCCCAGGCGCGGTACGGTCCGTCTCCAAAAACGGCAAACGCAAAGCAGCCTTCGGGAACTGGAGCTAGATCATCGCCCCTCGTCGATGAGCAGCTTAGGTATAGGGAGAAGCCAAATCCTAGCGTCAGGACACGTAAGATTCCCCTTGCCCACCTCCCCGACGACCGAAGCATCACTCTTCAGTGGGTACGCGCAAGAAGATGTAGGGCCCGTTCACCGCTCCCCACACCTGTTTGTGCTCAGCGTCGTAACCGCGGTCCCAGCTCATGATCTTGTCGGCCGCGATATAGACGTCGGAGGTAGCGTAGCTTGCCCCGCGCAAACGGCTTTCACATTGGTCCTCAAGAGTCCCGCCCTCGAAGGTGGTGGGAGCTGTTCGCTTGAGGTATACGGCACACCCGGTTCTTACGGTCAGGGAGTCTGGGGTGATCGAGGACAGAGCTGCCTCCCCGCGAAACGCTCCGGCAAAACGAAGCGGGTCGGGTAGCGCAAATACTTCGCTCATAAATTGATCGTCCTCTTGGGTGATCTTATACACGCGTTGACGGTAGGGGCGCTCCAAAACCGAGGCCGAAGCTTGCTCAACATAGAGCCAGCGAGCGTCGGTTCTGTCCGTCCAGATTTCCACCATTTCAAGTCGAATATCAAAGTAGGTTGAATCGCTGGCCGCAAGAGCTTCGCTTGAGAAGGAACCGGTCATCCAATCCACAAGCGTATCTACGTCGGAGGCGATGGCGGCACCAGAAACAAAACTAAGGAGACAAAAACAAACTAAGAGGTAACGCATAAGTACTTTCATTGGGTGTCTACAAAATCACTTTGGGGGAAGTGTGGCGATGAACGATTCACACAAGGCGACCCAAGCGGCTAAGTCGTCATCTTCTTCAATGCCCGGTGGGTCGACATAAAGAAACCCCTTCAGGGGCTTTCCCGTGAAGTCCATCTTCCGAGCGTGTTCTTTCTTCAAGCCTAGTTTGTATTGGTCGGGCCCTACTCGGGCCATGAGCACATCCCCGGAGACCCCGACGCACATGTGTCCCGAGACCATGAAGGCCAATCCGCCAAACATCTTCTTCTCTACGACGTCAGCTCGGTTCGAAAGTGTTTCACGTAGCCGTTCTGCTAATCCTTCATCATAGGCCATGTGGAAACTATACCCGATTCCCATCTTTACGGGCAGAGCTGCCGGTGAAGCGAAGACTAAAGAGGCGCTGCGGAAACTTGACGCGATCAAATGGAACCACCACATTGCGTTCCAATTCCTCAAAGCCAAACTTGTGGTGCAGATCCATGGAGACAGGATTGATTTCGGCGGTGAAGTAATAGACAAGCTGAGTTCGCTCGCGAAGCCAATCGAGACGGTGGGTAGTCATGGCTTCGCCAATACCCCGCCGACGGAAAGCCTTCTTGACCTTGAGCCCATTCAGATACCAACCATCGGGAAGATTCTCGGCACCCTCAATAAGGCCACATCGGCTATAACCCACAACGTGGCCATCCGCTTCCGCCACCGCGGTGTAGCGGGCAAGTTCACCGGAGGCAATGCGCTCCAACTCACCGTGGATCAGGGGCTCATAGGTCTTTGCCAGTGCTTCATTTTCCTGCGCATCGATCAAGGCAATATAGGGAGTATCCGACAAAGCGGCAGCTCGGATAATCAGTCCCGAAAGCGCTGCCCTCGCCCCCTCGGGATCGTAAGCGGCAAAAGGGTGATCCTCGGTCACAGCTCTAACCCCATCCAAATGCTCTCAGAGTATTTCCCATCGATCAGCATATCTCGGCTGATCTGACCTTCGCGAACAAACCCCTTCTTTGCATAAAGAGCGAGTCCTCGCGGGTTATCGGGACTAACCCGAAGGTTGATTTTGGTAACGATGGAGCTCGCTTTTGCCCAGGTGATCATTGCATCAACGAGTAATCCTCCTACCC
>JABDJR010000351.1 GCA_013003415.1 Candidatus Eiseniibacteriota bacterium
CTATAGGCCCTTGGGGTCGAGCCTCGCCAGCCGGCAGCAGCGCCGCCAGTGCTGGGCCTCCACCGGCTGGATCGACAGCCGCTGACCCTTGCGGGTGACCAACATGCCCTCGAGCTGCGGGTCGGCCTTCAGCTCTTCGAGGGTCAACGTCTCCTCGAAGTGGGCGACGAACTCGACGTCGACCACCACCCAGCGCGGCTTCTCGGCCGTCGCCTTGGGGTCGAAGTAGTGGCTCTCGGGGTCGAACTGGGTCGGGTCGGGATAGGACTCGCGCACGATTTTCGCAATGCCTGCAATGTGGGGCGGTTTGAAGTTGGAATGATAGAAGAAGACCAAGTCGCCCTTCTCCATTTTGTCGCGCATGATGTTTCGCGCTTGGTAGTTGCGCACCCCATCCCACGGTTCTGTTTTCTTAGGTCTTTTGATGAGGTCGTCCCATCCAAAGACATCGGGTTCCGATTTCATGAGCCAGTAGTTTTTTGCCATGGGTCTTCTGTCGGTTTGTTGCGTGGGCTGGCCGCAAGTCCAATTCCAAGCGGCTAGACCAAAGCGCTAGTTCAAGCTAGGTAAGAAATAGATGCTGTTTAAGAACAACCGGGTGAGGCCGTACCAAAACAATCGGAAGTTGGGATCCTCGGCGTAGAGCACCACATGGCCGTCACCAACCGGTTCGGCGATCAAGAACGGTCGATCAACAAGGCGGGCCACACTTTGTTCCGAGGCGTAGCCGGAAACTTTGGGACTGGAAGAGAAGATGGCCACGTTGGTGCCTTCGGGGCCTAACTCAAAGGCGGTGTCTGAAATTTTCAAAACCCGCGCTGTGCCTTCGTAGCCAAAACCCAAGGGGTGCAACGGGTCAACCGTGACTTCAAAAATGGTTCCAGGTAAATCTTCCAGGCGGTTCCGGCGGATACGCTCCTCGGTGGTTTCCATCTTGCGCGACTTCTCTTCCGCTTCCGCTTCGCCGTCGGTGGCGTTGGGTTCGGAGGCATCTGCGATTTCAATCGAGCTCAAGCCCGAGATGCCCTGGGTGGCGTAGAAAGCGCCCGCGCCCAGGCCCACAAACACACCACCTTCTTCGATCCACTCTTTGATCAACTTCGTTCGCGCGGAGTCGAGAGCCGAGGTGTAGCCATAGCCGCCACCCCAAGCATCCGGGGCAACGAGAACGTCGAACTCTTTGAGTCCGCGTTTCGTGAGATCGCTGGGCCGCACCAAGGAATGGGGTACGTTGTAAACTTGATCAAGCAAGAACCAACAGGCACCCAAGGACGTTGGGTCAACGGGGGAGTCGGCAAGCAAGGCCACGCGCACGGGTTTCATAAACTCGATACGACGGCTTCCAAGGTCGGGCCCTCGGGTAGTCAGACCGCTGTTCACACCCAGGATGTCGACGCGAAACTCGTTCGCAACTTGATCCATTTTAGATGGCAGGGAATCGTCATTCTCCGCGCAAAAGATCACCAGGGAACCGGCCGGAAAAACCGTTCCCTCTGTTTCAATCTCCCGACTGGTGAAGTGCACGCGGGCACCTTGGGACTGGAGCCAGGTGGCCGCAGCCGGAGTTCCGTTTCGAGCCCAAGAAATAAGGTAGGCGTAGGTGGCTCGAGGGTTTGTTACCACTCCGGGAACTTCCGGTTTTTCGTTGAGCAACTCGAGCCGTGAACCGACCCGTGAGGTGGTTGTGTAGGCCTCGACCCCAAAAGCAAGAGGCAGGGACCAAGCACTCACATCATAAAACAAGGTGTCGGGAAGTGCGGTTTCGGGTTCGAGAATGGCACGCAAGAATCGATGCAAAGGCTGGTTCATGGGCACCACGTAGGTGCCTTCGGGAAGCGACTTGTTGGAAGACCGGCCATCGTAATCACGCAGGCCACGCCCCGAAATGACATCGCGGGAGCGGTACACTTCTGCTCCGTGATCGATCAATAGCCCCACCAAGTCGGCGGTTCGAGGCGGATCACTACCCGGAGGGAGTAAATACGCACGGGCGTCTCCCGCATCTTCAACTTGGAAGAATCGATAGTAGTCGAGGAGTCGCGCCTCGCGATTGTCGACCGCCGTTTTCAGGGTGGCCAGAGCGGCGGTGTAATGATGCTCGGTACGTTCTTTTAACGTCAGAACCGCTCCCGTGCTCAGCTTAACCGCGGTACCCGCGCCCCTGTGTCCCGCTTGCTCGTAGGTCATGCCAATGGCCCCGTGGAAGGTGGGCCAAGAGTCGCCGTAGCTTGGGTAGTAAAGATCGAAAGACTCGGCGGTGTAGTAGCGCCAGCCACGCGCGTCGAAGGCTTCGGCATTGCCACGGCCAAAGATCTCACCCCACTTCTTAATCTGAGGGGGATAGAGAGGGTGTATCGGTCGAGCGGCGGGGAAAAAGAAGTAGGTCGATTCTTCTCCCATTTCATGGAAGTCGACATGCACTTGGGGTCGCCATTTTAAATAGGCCTTGGCGCGCTGCTTCGTCTCTTGTTGTGAAAGCCAAGCCCAGTCGCGGTTGAGATCGAAGAGGTAATGGTTTTGACGTCCCCCCGGCCAAGGCTCGTGATGCTCGCGCGCCGACCAGGTGGGATCGGCTTGCTTGCCGGCAACGCTGTTGATCCAGTTGGTGTAGCGATCTCGCCCGTCGGGATTTAAACAGGGATCGAGAAGCAACACGGAATTCTCTAGCAGCTCCCGGGTTTCAGTCGTGGTTGACGCGGCAAGATGGTAGGCCACCGCCATGGCCGCTTCCGAGGGAGAGGGTTCGTTTCCGTGAATATTGAAAGAAAACCAAGAGGCCACCGGAAGGTCGCGCGATCGTCCCCGAGCTTCCCCCATATTCATGCTTCGAGGATCGCTGAGACGAGCGTATTCCTTTTGGATGTCGTCTTTCTTTCTCAGGTTTTCTGATGAGGAAATGGTCAGCAAAACCAAGGGGCGACCTTCGTAGGTGGTGCCATATTCTTCAAAATCAACCCGGTCTGAAACCTCTGCAAGCGACTTGAGGTAACCCACGATCTTGTAGTGCTCGGTGAAGCGTGACCCTAAGGGGTATCCCAGATAACTCTCGGGAGTGGGGATGGAGCTGTCGAAGTTTGCGCTGCTGTAGAACGGTGTCTCGCTTTGCGCGTTCGCACCGGCAGGCAGGGAACACAACGCGAGTCCCAAGAAAAGAAGGCCCCAAGTTCTCAATTTCATTCTTGATCTCCGTAACGTTCCAAACTTTCCGCGAAGTCGGCCGGTATCGCGTCCCAATGGGGACGAAACAAAGTGAGCTTCCCGTAACAACTTGAAGAATCTGTGGCTGCGACTTGCTCCCCATACTGTGCCAAGAGCGGTTCCATTTCCTCGCGTAGCCTTTTGAAGTTCTCTTGAACCGTAATGCTTCCACCCCAAATGACAAAGGTGGGCCGACGGTCATAAACATCGCCGGCCCGTTGCCGTGTGTACTCCACGTACTCGTGATCTTTGAGAGCAAACCACGTTAGATAGCTTCCCGCAACCGAGTCCCCGTCGGCAATGGGGTCGACGACCGCGGCCGACCAAGCGTTGAGATCGCAACTCCGGTGTCGTTTCAGGAGGGTGAAGTCTGCGGCCACGTAAAAAGCGAGCCACAACCCACCGAGGGCCGCCACCCACCTGCGCGGGTATCTTTGAGCCAGAGTTGCGGCCATAAGGTAAACGAAAGGCATAAGGAGAGTCAGGTACAGCTCGCTTTTGTTGGGAAGCAAGCTGAGTCCCAAAATCAACGTGAGCGCGGGCACCAGCACCACTCTGGATACCCGAAACCGAAGGCCGGCCAGAAGCGTGACCACGGTTGCCAAGAGCGGGAAGGCGAGATAGGGGAGGGGGAAGTAGGCGAGGTAACGTTGTCGCTCCAAAGCCATCTGTTCCAGAAGTCCGTGATCGCGACCGTCCAAATGGGGGGCGTTCTGCCCAAGGAAGTTGACGAAGTCCGCTTCGCGATCGCCAAGTAGATAAAGCGCCCAGGGAAGGATGCAAAGGACAACCGTAAGCGCGGCCAGGCCCAACTGACGTAGGCGTGTGGCCAAAGGTTTGGGGTCGGTCAAGAAAAGGAAACCGGTGACGCCGGAAGCCAAAGCTCCTGCGGGGTGAGAAAGAAACGCCAGCCCCGCCCCAAGCCCCATGGCCAGGCCTCGCCATCTCCAGGGAACCGCTAGCCAGGACACCCAGGTGAGTGCAAAGCAGAAGGCAGTGAGGGATTCAAAGCGGATGGTTCGATGCGACTTCCAAAGGGTGGGGTCCATGGTAATGCTGAGAGCCAGCCAGAGGAGGAGGGCCCCCAGCCAAAGCTTAGGGTTGGCGATGCCGCTGCGGGATAGGTCCCCACCTCCCAACCGGGAGGAGTTCCCACCTTCTAGTTGGGGGCTTTTCCCATCCGAATCC
>JABDJR010000353.1 GCA_013003415.1 Candidatus Eiseniibacteriota bacterium
GGCCTTGATCGGTTTGATTTCCTACATGAACCGCAAACTCTTCTCCCCCCGCAGTCACGCTGTAGATCAACTCCGGATCCGTGAGACCGGCCTGATCTTCAGAGAGCGTGTCCACAACCGCGTCGGCATTCAGGGTGGAGAGCATACGCGCGACCGTCATGACAACCGCTTCACTGGCCTCACCATTGGTTCCGTCGGGAGAGGTGATGCTCCAAGTTGAATCTGTTTTCGTGACCACCCACCCGGTATCGGCGGCGGCTAAACTCAATACGGTCACATCCTCAGGTTTAAACTTCGCGAGAGTACGATCCACGAAACCGGTACCGCGGTTGAACAAGTTTCGATTCACCCCACGAACCAGATAGACCTCATCGGACTCGGCCGAGCGGACGTAGCTGCTGGTGAAATCGCTCCCCGTCTTCCCCACGAAGAAATGAGCTCGAACCTGGTCCCCTTCCTTGAGGGTGACCTCGACCCCTTTTTCTGAGTTCACCTCAAAGATGCCCTGTTTCTCTGGGTTGGAGGACACAACACTCGTAGCTACGATTTCGGCGGCGGTGCTTAGCACCGAGGAAACGGCGGAGGTGTCGGCCACATAACCCTTTCGAGACTCTACAAACCAACCGGCGGTGGTTTTGTTCAACTGGATCAGATCCTTCTCAGGAGCCTTAATTTCGATCTGATTGATGGCATCGACATCGCCGATGGATACAAGCTCCGCAAGCTCCGGATTGTCCCGTTGCACCGAGTCTTGCATGGGGTTCACGAAGAGAAAGACAAGCGCGACACACAAGAGCGCCACCATGAGAAGTAAGGTCGTTGATCGATTCACGCCAAACCTCCGTATTCTTGGGCAAGACTCATCCTCCGGTTCTTTCGCACGCGGTTCCGAACGAGTCCGGCCACCACAACCAGAATGGGGACTCCTAGGATAGCGAGGTACTTGTAGAGGTTTCGCTTGGAATCCTCAACCTCTTTGAGCGGTCTTGAGGTGACACCTTTGGACCGGATTTCAATCAGGGCATTGCCAAGGGTCATCCAATCGACAATGTTAGCCGCGAACACGGAGTTTGATGGAAACTGCTGCATGAATTGGTCATTGAGGAAATGGGCACTACCCACAACAACGAGCTGCGTTTCCGGGCTTTGCTCTAGGGGTGGCGTGGGTGTTCCTCCAGCTAGGGAGTCCATTGGAGCCGGCTGTCCCGCCCAGTGGCTCTTAAAAGAGCCGCTAATGGCCACAGCTAAGGTCTGAGGCTCAACCCCCTGACCGGGGAGCGTGAGCCGACTTTGCGGATTAAGATCGTAAGGCGGGCCCGCGGCAAAGGAACGCGTTGAGGTCTTTACCAAGACGTCATATCCCTCGCCCAAGCTATCCCCGTCTACGAACCCAACCGGGCTTGTCCACGGAAAGACCAAGCCGTCTAGGGTTGCGGTGATGGGATTGTCAGGCGATACATTGTCCCGTGTCACTTGGGGCCACCAAGGATAAGGAACCGTAAAAGACATGTAGCCCTGACTGAAGGAAGCCATGGCGGATTGTCCATCGGCAACCAAGTTGCTTTGAACCTGCACTCCATAGGTACGCAATTGCGGCCCGAGCTTCGGCTGTCGATCCGAGGCAGACAGAGTCTGCATGGCCAGCTGAACTCCGGGAACACAGGCCAAGACTCGTCCTCCCCTCATGAGGAACTGGTCTACATGATAGAGAGCGGATGGTGTGAGGTCGTCGTGGTCGATGACAATGAGGGACGACACATCGTCGGGAACCGGACCCGAATTCAGACTGACCGGTTTTAAGATGTACTGCTGGGCTAACACGGCTTGAAGCCCCTGCAACCCCTGGTTCAGGGACAGTTCCCCCGAACCGGCCACGCCCACCGTTTGCGCCTCCGAGGTCACTTTCAGAATGGCCGAGGTGAGATCGTATTCAAGGTTTGCCACGGACTGGATTACCGGGATCACTTCAGTCTTATCTTCATACTGAACCGCAATGCCCAAGAACGCCCCGGTAACTTCGGCCTTGTCCTTCTCAATGATGTTCAGCTGAACCTTGGGAATACCCATCTGAATCACCGAGCGTTCCGTTGCCGGATCGATGGCGGGATCAAGAAACTCAACTCCAAGACGGTTGCCGGATCGGGCGCGGTATTCGTCCAGCAGATCCTTCACCTGGCGATCGAGCGTTGCCAAATAAGGTGGCAGGTCTTGGGAGAAGTAGGCTTTCACATTGACTACATCATCGAGCTGACTCAAAACATCGCGAGACGAGTCGCTGATGGTGTATTCCTTGCGCTCCGTGAGATCTAAGCGCGTGAAGAAACGACTCGCAAGAAGATTGATGCTGGCCACAATCACCAGGACAAGAATTACCGAAACCAGGATAGAACCTTTGTTTTGAGCACTCATTAGGCCCACCTCCTCCCGGCTAGAGAAACGCGATTCAGGAAGAGGAAGAACCCGATAACGCTGAGGTAGTAGATGACGTCGCGCGAATCAATTACGCCGCGGCCAATGCTTTCGAAGTGCGCTCCGAGGCCAAGAAACCTGAGAAAGGGAGCCAGGGCCTTAGGTGCTGCGAACAACACCATGCTCTCGCCGACAATAAAAAGCGCGAAGCAAACCACCACCCCCAGAATAAAGGCCACGATTTGATTCTCGGTGAGAGAAGAAACGAAGAGACCAATCGCTAGGTAAGCTCCACCAAGGAAAACGCTTCCCAGAAACCCTCCAATAACCGGCCCCATATCGATGTCCCCCAGAATGGAGATCACGACCACAAGGGGGAACTGAAGAAGCACCGTAAGGACGATTAGGGTAAGTCCCGCCAAGAACTTCCCCAGAATCACTTCCC
>JABDJR010000359.1 GCA_013003415.1 Candidatus Eiseniibacteriota bacterium
GGCCTGCGTTGCGCTCTTATCTACATGAATCGCGGGAGCGATGTTTTCGACGGGGAGCACTTCGTTCGCGGAGTCGGTGACTTCGAAGTCGAAGGGATCTAAGCCGGCAACCGCAACACTGTTTTGAATCGTGTTGGGGAAGGTCGCGCTCGAGCTAACGTCGAAGGTCACTCGAATCTGTTCGATGGCCCCGGACGGCATTTCAGAAATAAACCAGCTGGGCTCTGTTCCGACGGTGGTCTCTTGAACATGAACCACGTCGAAGTTGCTGGCCACATAACTCAGCTCCGTCGCTGGCGTGTCTGTCACCTCCACATCGTGAAGGGTGGATGCGCCGTTGTTGACCACGGTTAAGATGTAGGTGACTTGTCCGCCGGGTTCCAAGGAACCACGCGTAGCCACCTTTTCCACATCGATCGCCGGGCCAATCTCTTGGACTGGGGTCGATTCGTCGTCATTGTCGCTCACCTCGGTTCCGAAAGGATCCATGGCCGAGACGGTAGCCGAGTTGACCACCGGGTTCGGAATCGTGGATCCGTCAGAGTCGACACGGAAGCGAACCGTAATCGATTCAATGCCCTGGCGGGCCAGGGACGCGATGGTCCACTCCGGATTCTGCGTGGTTCCGGTGAAGGCCACCTGAACCTCGTCGTAGTGCGAGCTTTCGTAGGTAAGCCCCGCCGGAACGAGATCACGAATCACGGCGTCGGAGAGGGTTCGGTTTCCGGTGTTCGTCACGGTGAGGGTGTACACCATGACGCCACCCGGAACCGCGACCGGCTGCGTGGTTGTCTTTTCAAGATTGATAGCAGGCGTAGCCTGCTCTAAAGGCACCGACTCCACCATCGCATCGTCAATGCTGTTCCCAGAAACATCTTCGGAACTCACCGAAGCCGCATTCTCTACGGGATTGGTCAGCAAACTTGTATCGGTAGAAACATCAAAGCTCACGCGAGCGACAAACAGGTCGCCGGGAGCCATGGGTTGACTCAAGGTCCAAGTCAAAGGGGATCCTTGAACGAAGCTCGCCCGGCTCTGATCAAAGTTCGTGTCTAAGAACAGCAACCCGGCGGGCGGCGTATCCGTTAACACCACGTTGTAAAGCGAATCGGACCCCGTGTTGGTCACCGTCAGCTCGTAGGACATGGTGCCACCGGGAACCACCGTAGGTTCCAGGGCCACTTTATTCACCGCAATACGAGCATCTAACGTAGCAACCGGCAACTCGCTGGTCGCTTCGTCGGTGATTTCCTGGCCGCTCGGATCCGTTGCCTCAACCGTCACCCGGTTCAAAGCAGGATTGTCGATGGCATTCGGATCGTCGGCTACGTTGTACCAAACGCTGATCACTTCGGAACCGGCGATGGGCAACTCTTCAATGCTCCAGCTATTGGGGCCGGATGAGGTCACTCCATCGCCAAAAGCACTGTGGTCGTAAGTGAAACCTGCGGGGGGATCTTCGGTCACCAAGACATCACTCAGAATCGTGTTGCCTTTGTTTCGAATAGTGAGCGTGTAGAGAAGGGTTCCGCCCGGCTCCACCACACTTTCCGCAGGAATCTTCACCACTTCGATCGCACTGAACGGCAACTGCAAGGGGAGCTCATCCTGGTCTTCATCGGAGACCGGCTCTCCACCCACCGTCGTTCCTTCAACCGAGGCGTTGTTCACCACCGGATCTTGGAGCGAGGCTGGATCCGAATCGAGCATGACAACAAGTCGAATGGTTTCGACATCTCCAACCTTGAAGGGGTCGGCGATCGTCCACTGAGGACTGCTTTCGGTTCCAGAGAAAGTCACCACATCGGTGTTGAACTCGGAACTGACATAGGTCGCACCAGGAGGCAGTGCTTCGGTCACTTCCACTCCCAATACGTCCTGGTCGCCATTGTTAGTCACCGTGAGTAGGTAAAGAACTTCATTCCCGGCCAAGGCCGTGCTTTGGAGGGCGTCTTTTTGGATATCCAGAGACGCGTAAGGCACCACCACCGGAAGATCTTCCGTGTCCGTGTCGGTCAGTGGACGGTAGAAGTCGTCAATCCCGGAAACGGTGGCGATGTTCTCGACGCGCGAGGTGATCTGCGCGATTTCCGGATCGGTATTGAAGGAGACACGTATTTCTTCGGTTTCGCCGGGGAATAGCGTATCTGCATAGGCCCAGATGAGATCATCGAGTTCGGTCCAAACCGACTCATCGTAGTTGCTCTCAAAGAATGTCAGGCCAAGCGTTCGGAGATCCATCTCGTTGATCACAACGTCAGAGATCGAAATCTCACCGCTGTTCGTAATTGTAATCGTGTAGGTGATCGGCTCTCCGGCCACAATCGCCTCGGCTGAGGCTGATTTGTTGATCGCAATGTCCGATCGCAAAATATTTAGCGGTAGGGCCTCGGAGTCACTGTCGATGATCGTGTTCCCGGACTCATCCGTGCCGATCGCCGTAGCAATGTTGAGCACCGGATTGGCCAAGCTATCGAGTTCGGTCGTCGCTCGGAAGGTTACGCGTATC
>JABDJR010000361.1 GCA_013003415.1 Candidatus Eiseniibacteriota bacterium
CAATTCCTGTGGATTCCTGACCCCGATGCTGCAACGAGTAAAGGGCTAAGTAAGCAACCTCAGCCGCTGAAGGAGAACCGTAAACTCCAACCACACCACATTCGTCGTGGAAATGATCGTCGTCAAAGCGTGGCTCAAGCGTACTCATGGGTTCCTTTCGACCGGGAGGCCAATAGCCCGGCGATGGTGTCGGCGTGGGGCTTCTCCGCCAAAACCTCAGCATGTTGAAAGTGCGGGTTCACCAGAAGTCCCTTCTTGCGCTCGCGGGATACCGCCAAGTCTTCCGCCACGGAACGAGGATTTTCCCCGCTCCAGTCTAGCTCCCAAAGCATGGCGGTTCTTACACCGAGAACCTCAAATGTCAATGGACCTCGGTTGATGGCCTGTAGCAAAGAGGACTCATCGCGATCTTCCCAAGCTAGGATCCAGGCGTTCCCGCGAGGGTGAAAGATTTCACTACCAAACACCACTTCCTTGGCGTGCTTATTGGGATTGTAAAGAAGATTGGAACGTTCGGCGAAGTGTTCGATGGCTTCCCTCGCCTCATCTGCGGAAACCTTCTCGGGCAACTCCAAGACGAATAGTTCCGATCGGTACATGCCTTGGACATCTCGACCGTAAGACAAAGCTCGCCGCAGGGCCTCGGTAGCCGTAAGAGCGGTGGGGTCGGTAACTTTGAGCCAGCGTCGGATAATGACCTTCATCGTGCCTCCCCGGCGTGCACCGCATCCCATTGAAGGTAGTCAGCCAAAGACTGAAAGATTTTAAGCCCCGGCCCCGGCCCGTCCATGAGCTTCCGTTGGCGGCTCGCCTCGCGACGTTTCACGCCCCAAGGACCAAAAATGGTGTCGGGGACCTGACGCAACCAAGCGCCTCGTTCGGGATGAGGCATGAAAGCCAACACGTTGCCGGCGGGGTTGGTCATCCCGGCCGCGTTCAGGAGCGAACCGTTGGGGTTCGCAGGAAAACCTCTGGCCGGATCGCCCTGAGCGGTTACGTAACGCAAGGGAACCTGCCCCGCCTCGGCCCAAGCTTCGAACTGCTCATGATCGCGCACCGTAAAGCGACCTTCCCCGTGAGCCATGGGAACTGGGAAGATCTCGCCTTCTTCAAAACGAGATGTAAACGCGGTTTCGCGATCATCTTTATGAACTTTGACGTAGACCCAATTGCAGTAGTAGCCGGGTCTTTCGTTGGGAGCTAGCGCCATCTCGACATGCCCCGGATGAATGCCAGGCACCAAACCCGACTCGACTAAGATCTGCGCTCCGTTACAGATGCCCAAAACCGGCTTTCCCTTGCCCGCCTGTTCAGCAATCACATCGATCACCGCGGCTTTCGCCGCAACCACACCCGCACGGACGCGATCCTGGTAAGAAAATCCACCCGGGAGAACGTAGGCATCGAAGGTCGCAAGCTCAGACGCGGGACGATTCCACCGAAAGATCTCGGCCTCAAGACCTACAGAAGACAAAGCAGCTTTGGTCTCTCGTTCACAGTTCAAACCGGGGATTTGCAAAACCGCAACTCGAGACCGAAGTTCGTCTTGGTGAACACTCATGCCATGACCTCCTCGAGGGCATCTTCCCACTGAGGTTTGAGTTCTTGAATATCCATGCGGAGTAAAGAGCGTCCCGCCGTACTCACATCAAGCACGGCATCCCGAGTCACTTCGCCCAGAGAAACCACCGAAACATCGTGTTTTGCGGCAAGGGTCTTCACCGATGCAACATGCTCTTCGGGAACCTCGACTAAGAAGCCTCCAGTCTCCGAGAACAAAAACTCGTCGGCACGAAGCCCTCTCTGGGCCTCCTCAATTTCCAGCCGACAGCCCTCACCTGATGCCAGAGCCATTTCGGCCGCCGCCACGAGAATGCCGCCTTCTGAGATGTCGTGGGCTGCCGCCACCCAACCTTCGTCGTTGGCTTTTAGTAGCGTGCTGATTTCTGCCCGCACGTTGCGAAAGGACACCTGGGGAACCGCACCGTGATCGCGGCGCAACAACCGCCAGTAGGCCGAACCCCCAAGCTCTCGCATGCGGCGACCCAAAAGAAGAATGGTGTTGCCTTCCGATTTGAAACCCATGGTCAGGGCGTTGGCGTAGTCTTCCATCACCCCAAAACAGGCTACGATCGGAGATGGTGGGACCGCTTTTCCTCCCGTGGCTTCATTGTAAAAGGAAACGTTGCCGCTCACGATGGGAATGGGAACGTTCTCTTCGCCAATCATCCCGATGCCTCGAGCCGCGTCGGCGACTCCCTGCACCCCGTCTTTAAACTGACGGAACACTTTGGGGTCTTCGGGGCTGCCATAGTTCAAACAGTCGGTCAGGCACCATGGAGTGGCCCCGACCGCGGCCACGTTTCGCATGGACTCGGCCACAGAACTGGCTCCTCCCTGATAGGCATCGATTTTCC
>JABDJR010000368.1 GCA_013003415.1 Candidatus Eiseniibacteriota bacterium
GTTCCAACCCCTCTCGCACATGGGACTCCAAAATGAGACTCGACATGGTAGGCGTCAATCGCTCGTGAGGGTTTTTACTCCCCCGGCGAAGGTTCTCGCCAAAATAATTCGATTTGGCGATCTTTCCAATGTCGTGATAGTAGGCCCCCACCCGCGCTAGCAAGGGGTTGGCCCCAACCGCTTCCGCCGCGGCTTCGGCCAAAGAGCCAATGACCATGCTGTGATGATAAGTTCCGTTGGCCTCGATCATCATGCGTTTAAAAATCGAGCGGTTGAGATCGCTCAGCTCCAACAAGGAGATGTCTGTAGCCAGATCGAAGCTACGTTCAAACACCGGCAGACTCAGCATGGCCAGGGCCGTAAACAATCCGGCGCTTCCCATGGACCAAGCAAGTTCGGTGAGCAGCCCCGCGCTCCGCCCGCTTCCCCCAATAAGACGTAGCCCTAAGACCACTGCCATGTTGGCCAGAGCGATCCAGAGCATGGATCGGTAAACACCAATACGATGCTTCACCCCATGCACGGAGAAGACAGCGGTGGCGCCTCCGACCAAACCCACCAAGGCTACCGGCAGCCCCCAACCGGTTACGGTGCTGATCAGGGCCGTCAACCAGACCACGGTGGCCAAGGCCACAATGTCATTGAGAAGCAAAGCCACAAGGATTCCCGCAAACGCAGAGGGAATCAGAAACGGACTGAGGTCCGGAGTGCGGACGATGGCCGCCGCAAAACCCAAAGTAATCAAGCTGATGAGTCCCAGGAGAGTCAGCAAGCTGAAGTTATCCCAAACTTCGCGCTGGGTGCCGCGCAGGAACACGGCCAGGAGAATAAGGAAAGCACTCACCAAAACCATACGTCCCAGGATAGGACCAATCCATGAACGCGCCCCGCCACCGGCAGCTCGCGCTCGCAGCGCTTCCTCCAGAGCGGCCAAGGTGGCCGCATGCTCTTGGGTGATTCTCACGTTGGAATCGATGATGCGCTCGCCGCGTTGAACCTGACCGCGAACCGGGTTGACCTGCTCCCGGGCCAATTCCCGAGCTTCGTTTGTGGCCGCTGGATCAAAGAAGACGTTGGGACTTGAAAATACGTCTAGGAGTTCCGAAAGAACTTGCTTGCCTAACTCGCCATAGAGCTCACTGCCACGTCTTTCCCCCAGGGCTTGGACCCGGTTTCGGTCGTAGAGATCACTGGCTCCAACTTCGCGTTGCGAAGCGCCCTCGCGCAACATCACCGTTCCCTGCTGCTCCAATAACTGTGCGTCTTGGGCATCCAGGAAACCCGTGGTGCGAATCTGGCTTAGGGATTCACCCAGAGCCTGGACCAAAATCCGGCCGGTATCGGGTAGAGCGAGGGACGTTTGCAGGTCCCGACTGAAGCGAACCTCGAGCGAGTCTTGCATACGAGACATCAACCAAGGGTCGCGGCGAGAGCGCTCCAACTGGGCAAGGATGCGGCTAACCGGGATGCCTTGGTCGTCTCGGGTGAAGATCGACTTCACACCCTCAGCCGCTACCGCCTGTTCGCGCTCGAACTCAGCCTGGGATTTCTTAACTTCAAACTCAAAGGGCGCGATGATCTCTTCGGAGGAAATCGACCCCACCAAATACTCCGGGGGCTCGATGCTAACTCGCAGGGGGAAAAGAAAAATGGTGGCCAAGAAAATGGCCAGACCCAAACCGCCACGCCACATCCATCGTTGGCGGGGGGAAAGCGCAGGAATCTCGTGGGCCAATCGAACCCGACGACGCTTGCGAAAGGGAATGAGCCGCTGTAAAAAGGAAGCCATGGTGGGCTAAAACCTAGTCTGCCGATCCCTCGTGCTTCTCAAAAGCACTGAGGATCGAGCGCACAAGCCGATGGCGAACAACATCTCGATTTTGAAAGTGCGTAAACGAGATGCCTTCTGTTCCCTTAAGGATATGTTCAATCCGAATGAGCCCGCTTTCCTGAGCATTGGGTAAATCGACTTGGGTGATGTCCCCGGTAATCACCGCCTTAGAGTATGGCCCCAAGCGGGTTAGAAACATCTTCATTTGCTTCAACGTCGTGTTTTGAGCTTCGTCCAACACCACAAACGCTCGCGAGAGGGTTCGCCCTCGCATGTAGGCTAAGGGGGCAATTTCCAGCACGCCCAAGTCCATATACTTTCTTACCTTCTCGTGGGGCAAAAGGTCCCGAAGAGCGTCGTATAACGGGCGCAGATAGGGATCAATCTTGTCCTCGAAGGTTCCGGGCAGAAATCCCAAACTCTCTCCCGCCTCGACTGCGGGACGAACCAGGATGATGCGTTCCACCGCTCGGGCACGAAGAGCTTGCACTCCCATGGCGACGGCGAGGTAGGTCTTTCCGGTACCGGCGGGGCCAATTCCGAAAACCACGTCGTGATCTCGGATGGCGCTGACATACTCACTCTGTCCGACCGATTTGAGTTTGACGGTTCGACGCTCAAACTGGAGCTCCTCGAATCCGTTCGTACCTTCGAGAGCTTCCGGGCCCTCCTCGGTCAGGAGCGAGCTTAAGTAATCGATGTCGGGAATGGTAACCGCGCGGCCACCATGGACACGTTCCAAGAGTTGCTGAACCACGGAATTCGCCTGGGCGACCGCATCTTCCTCGCCGGAGAGCGTCAAACTGCCGTTTCGCAGCACAGCCGACACTTGGAACTGTTGCTCCAGGTGACGGAGGTTGGCATCGCGTTCACCAACCAAGTCCAGCGGCTTAATGTCGTTGAGTTCAAAACTCAGGGTCGTATTCTGTG
>JABDJR010000384.1 GCA_013003415.1 Candidatus Eiseniibacteriota bacterium
ATCGCGCCTGAGCCGTCGGTGACAACCCAGTAGTAGCGACTTGAAGCGTCAGGAATCACATACTTCGGAACGCTAAACCCGTCAACGGTGGCACTGTTGTTCACATAGGAATTCACGCCCACGTCGCTGTGACGACCGCCATTACGGGCAGATCGTTGGGAGTCGGTGTACTGATCGTCGAAGGTGTCCTGCGACGTGTTGCGAACCGATTTCCAATGCCACATGTCCATGATCTCGCCGCCGTTACGCGTGTACTTGAGATCCACCTTGCCGCCGTCGTTGCTTGTCGGGGCTAAGCCCGTGTGGCACGCGACCCAACATCCTTGGGTGGCGAAACCGGCCACGGGAGAAGCTTCAAACATGAGCGAGAACTTGTCTTCGTAGAAGGCTTCTCTTGTCTGGTTGCCATTTTCGTCGAAAACCGGTCGAGCGGACTCCTGCTTCCAAGAACTGCTTGCGGTGTCGAAGTACCAAGTCTGTCGATCCAAATTGAGGCCCGGATCGTCCCACTCGGCTAGGAAGTAAATGTTGTTGTTGTCAAACTTCGCCCGCATCTTTACCTGGTAGCCACGTCCCTCATAGCCAGGGAACTCGTCGATATCAGGCACGGTTACAGGTACATAGATCGCATTAGCACCATCCCATTCGCCGGCGCTAATGACGCCATCGATAGTGGGGGCAACTCCAGTGCGAGCCGCTTCAAGAATGCCGAGGCCCATCGGAGTGTCATCCGGCGTCATCATTGTGGTTTCTTCGCCATCACGATCACAACCGAGGGGAACAATAAGCAGAGCGCCTAGGGCCAGGGGTGCCAATCTCATAAGTAGCTTTTTCATGACGAACTTCCTTTCGTTCGTAACTAAAACTCGAAAACCATTCGAAGCCGCATGAAGTCGTTGTCAATCTCGTCAACTTCTTCAAAGAGCCAAAAGTATTGGGCCCACAGGGAAATGTTTCCCATTCTGCGGACTGCAGAGATATTGAAAGAGTGGCTATCATTGTTGGTTATGACGTCATCAAAATCGATGTAGGAACCGTAGCGGAATTTCAAAGTTAGATTGGGACGCCAGTGTCCGTAAGACAACTCAGCGAAGTCTCCGTACTTGTAGTACCAACCATCTTCGTTTTGAAACTCCTCGACCAGTTCAGGATCCTTCACCTCGGCGCGAGCAAAGGCGCCTCGGAAAGCCAGGTCGCGAAGTAAAGGAGCATCGACAACGCCGTAACCTAAGTCGAGATCGCCACCCCAAAGGAAAACGCGGTTGTCATTGTCGGGTCCCCAAGGACTGTAAAGACCGGAGGCCGAAGCCACGGCTTTGTTAGACCCAAGGTTGAGCATGACGCGTTGCCCGTAAGCAAAGACATCGTCTTTGCCGCCTTCATTCAGGTTAAGAACCGAACCGGCCGGTCCTTCGAATCCTCGAATGATGTAGGTATCGCCAGTCAAAACTGTCGAACCACCACCACCTCGAGCAACTTCATAGGAAAGGCCGACGCCCTGTTCTGCCCATACGTTGGGTACGAGTTTTCCGGTGAAAGGATCCCCTTGAACACCACCGTAGAAGTGGTGATAGGGAGAGTTCCCAAAGGGAACCCAGATCTTTCCGGCTTTGACCTCTGCTTTGGAATTGAGCTTGTAGGTCATCTCATAGAAGAAAAGGTCAATGATATCGGCTTGAAATCGAACCTTTTCATTGGGTGTGACGCTGAGAAAAACGAAGTGGTGATAGTTCCTGAAATTGTCGAGTTTCTCGCCGTCACTATCGTCGCTATCGTGAAGGTTAGTCATCTCAAGATTGAGATCAAACATTCCCGAGATATGGACGATGTCTTCCCATCCTTTTGTTTCTGGAACGGTGGCTTCTTCGACGTCGTCGAAGCCCATTTCCTCGTCTTCCTGGGCAAATAGTGGGGGGGTGATCATCGTGGTGAAAAGGAAGGCCACAAAGAATAAGAACGCTGCCAGTCGAATCGCTTGACTTTGCATTAAGTCCTCCTCCTGTTATGTAGAGCGTCGCCGTGCCTCTACAGGAAGCAACTGAATTGGAGCAGATTGCTTCTTAAAGAAAACCTAACAAAGAATAAAAACTTGTACTTGTGTGAAATTGAAAATACGAACAAAGAATTGATGACATTAAAGACAGTGTTTGTCCGGTTTGTTTTTGCGTGTTGATTCAGAATTTGCGGAGCAGGCTAACTGCATCAAAAGACATTGTGTTTCTTTGGTGACAAAAATGATCGTCTTAGTGCAGTACGGAGTTTCTTTCTATGGAAACTATGTATTCCTCTAGGCATTTAGAAGTGAGGTTTGTTAACTTTCGTGGTGAATCAAACTTTTGACGCGTCACTTTGGACAAGGTCCGTCACAAGAAACGCGCGTCGCCTCCGTCTTGTGAAGGCGGTAAGGGAAAGAGAGAGGAGACTTCGATGTCGTCACTTCTAAAAACCCTTCTCCCCGTTCTCGGTATCGGGATGTTATTAACTTGGCAGGCGTGTGATCGGACAGTGACGCGCGTGGTCGAGAATCCCGACGTGACAGACGCAACCTCAAACTGCTTTGAGTGTCATAGCGACGACGACACCTTCCTCATTGCGGCTGGGCAGCAATGGGAAAACTCCTTTCATGCCAGTGGTCTCAATATCGATCGCGGGTCGCGTGAGAGTTGCGCGGGCTGTCACGTGAGTGAGGGATTTGTACAGCGTGCGAATGGTGAACCTGTTACCGGGCACGACAACCCGAGTGTCATTCACTGCTTCACGTGTCACGCGCCTCACACCAATGGAGACTTCAGTCTTCGCTGGACGGAAGATGCGGAGCTTCAAGACGGAACCACGTTTGATTTGTCGAATGGAAACACCTGTGTTTCCTGTCACCACTCCCGACGCGACGTAAACACCTATGTCGG
>JABDJR010000388.1 GCA_013003415.1 Candidatus Eiseniibacteriota bacterium
GTTCCTGTCTTGGGCGGATCTCCCCGACGCATCCTTAGCGACATCATCGACGCGGCTTGGTCGCCGGACGGGACGGAGCTTGCCGTGGCGAGAGACATTGAATCCGGGGTGACCTATCAAATGCAGCTTTGCGACACTGACGGCAACTGCGAAACGATCTACGAGGTCGGCACCCGCAGTGGATACGGTTTGGCTTGGTCCCCCAACGGCAAGTACTTAAGTACGGCCCTAGTTGCCCCCTTGCTGAACCATCCTACCCAAGACATTCTGGTCCTCGATGCCGCCACCGGAGAGGAGTTTCGAAAGTTCCGGATCCCCTTCTCGATTGGCCCCCCGGCTTGGTCTTTGGACGGTGAAAACATCTTGGTCGCTAGATCGACAACCCTGTTGGGCGACCTCGCTGATCCTCACGGCCAGATCTTGTCCTACAACCTGCTTTCACAGATGCCGAAGACCCTGCTTCATCTGGGCGCCACCACAACCAATGGAGGGATTGGAGTCGTTTTGGCCGTGGAGAGCGAGAACTCGTTCTACTTCGATGAGATTGAACTTCAGTCTGCGTTGCACACCGTAAGCATTCCCGCTTCGGCCGACAAAGATGGACAAGTGCTGCTTTCGTCGATTCGTCTGGATCGGCAACCCGCCTTTTCCCCGGATGGAACCAAGATCATCTTTTCCTCGAATCGAAGTCTCAATCTCGACCTCTGGATGTTTGATCGCACAACCGGGGAGCTCATACAGATTACCGACGATGAGGCCCAAGACTGGGATCCCGCCTTCACGCCCGATGGAAACGGCATCTTGTGGAGTTCCAACCGTTCGGGACAACTTGAGATTTGGAAGGCCAATGTCGACGGCACCAACGCAGAACAAGTTTCCAACGACGGGGTCGACGCTGAAAACCCAACCCAAGGGGCAGGCCGCTGGGTGGCCTATGGAAGTGGCAACCCGGCCAACCCCGGAGTCTGGCTCATCGATCCGGAAACAAAAGAAACGCGGCACTTGGTTGAGGGTATTGTGGGCATGCCCGACATGAGCCCCGACGGAAAGCATGTATTCTGTCTGGAGATTAGCAACGCTGAGCTCAAATCGATTATTCGGATCGCCGACGTTGAAACCGGCGAGATTGTCTTAAAAACCGATGTCCTTGCGACTAATAGTGTCTCGGGGACTACGACAGGCCGCGGCCGGTGGATGCCCGACGGAAAGAGCTTTGTGTTTGTGATGCGAGAGCCGGAGGGTCTATCTTTAATCTCTCAGGAGTTTCGCCCGGGGGAAAACACAGACGCCACACGGAAGCGGTTGGTCGGACCAACCACCGAGACCGAAATCGAGTCGTTCTGCATTCATCCAGATGGCCAAGAAATCGTGACCGCCAATCGAAGTGCCCGCATGGTCATCAAACACGCGCAAAACGTACAGTAGCCTTGTGCTTTAGCCTTTAGAATTGGGAATCGCTATGAAATACACAAAACTTGGAAACACCGGCCTTGATGTGTCGCGACTCTGCTTCGGCACCATGTCCTACGGCAGTGACACCTGGCAGGGATGGATCCTCGATGAAATCCAAGCCGAAAATCACTTTCGCACCGCTATTGAAGCCGGCATCAACTTCTTTGATACCGCCGACATCTATTCCAAAGGACGTAGCGAAGAGATCACGGGCAAGTACCTCAAAGAAATGGGTCGCCGCGACGAGTTGGTGATTGCGACCAAAGTGTTTTTCCCTCTACGCGAAGGGCCGAATTCCCAAGGCCTCAGCCGTAAACGCATTCATGATTCCGTAAACGACTCCCTTACCCGCTTGCAGACCGACTACATCGATCTGTACCAGATTCATCGCTTCGACGAGCGCACACCGATTGAAGAAACCTTGGAAGCTTTAGACGCTGTGGTCCGAGCCGGGAAAGTCCGCTACCTTGGAGCCAGCTCCATGGCGGCCTGGCAATTCAGCAAAGCCCTGCACCTAGCCGGTGAGAAAGGGTGGCATCGTTTTGACTCGATGCAAAACCACTACAACCTCGCCTACCGTGAAGAAGAACGAGAAATGCTTCCCCTCTGCAAAGACCAAGGTATTGGCGTGCTTCCTTGGAGCCCGCTCGCCCGCGGCTTCTTAAGCGGCAGCCGGAGCCGCGACACCATGGATGCCACGGCACGCGCCAAGACCGACAACTACGCCAAAGACTTGTACGCTTGTGAGAGCAATTTCAACGTTTTGGATGCACTTGGAGCCGTCGCGAAAGCGCACAACGCCAGCCACGCGCAGGTCGCCTTGGCTTGGCTTCTTGCAAACCCCGTGGTTACCGCACCGATCATTGGCTCGACCAAGGTGGAGCACATCAAAGACGCCATAGGCGCCCTCGATCTTGAGCTGACGGCTGAACAGCGCGAATCACTTGAGGCGCCCTATGCTCCCCGTCCCGTCCTTGGTCACAAACAACCCAGTTTTCGCTGATGGCACATCCCCTTCACTATTTCTTCCAGAATCTCATCGACTACGCCGGGCTCTTTCCCCCGGCCAAGCTACCCATGGCCAAGGCGGTCGCAGAGTATCAATCCCTGCTTACTCGTGAAGAAACGTGGATGCTTTCTCACTTCATTTGCCCCTTGGGGCGGCTTGAAGATTTCCAGGAACAATTCCGTAAGCAAGTCTCCGAAGAGGCATCTTGGACGGTGAGCTTTCTCCCGCGCGGGGGCGAAGACGTGAATGCCTTTCTCTCAAACTTAAGAGAGGACGTGTGGCAGTTCGAGAAAGTTAGCCAGTCCCTTGACCGTCGCGCGACCTTGAAGGCTATTGAGGTGAAGCTCCCCGCCATACGAAACGGCGCCGCTTTGACTCAGCTTGTGAAGGACTGCCGGATCATGCTTTCGGATAGCGCGATCGGGGATATCTTCCTCGAAGTAGGATTCGACGAGGACTGGGAAGATAGCCTTCCCGAGACGGTGGAACATTTGGCTAAGGCTGCCGGCGAAAACCGTGGGCCCAGAGTGGGGCTAAAAATCCGAACCGGTGGTATCAGCGCCGACCTTCATCCTAGCCCGGACCAAGTTGCCGGATTCCTGAGCGCAGCCAAAACCCACGGACTCGCCTTTAAGGCCACCGCCGGGCTTCACCATCCCTACCGGCATTTTGCCCCTGCGGTACAAACCAAACAACACGGCTTTCTGAATCTCTTTGTAGGGGCTACCCTTTTTGATCACGGGCTCATTAACCAAGCTGCGTTGGCTTCACTTTTGGATTGTGAAGACGGGTCGCGATTTAAGATTCGCGAGGATGGAATTAGCTTCGGTGACGCCACGGCCAGTGCCGAGCAGGCCCGGCAGACCCGGGAACGTTTTGCAATTTCCTATGGGAGCTGCAGTTTTGACGAGCCGATCGAAGACCTACGCGCCCTGGACCTTTTGTAACGATTCTCTAATCACTTCTTTCAACCGTAGGAAAAACCATGAGCGAGAAATCTTCCTGGATTGAAGTCCCCGACCACTCAGACTTTCCCCTTGAAAACCTACCTTTTGGTGTAGGTAAACGTCTTAATGGCACGGTTTCCGTTTACACCCGGGTAGGAGACATGGCTATTGATCTTGGGGCCATGGTAGCTTGCGACCTCTTGGCTGATCCTCGCTTTAGTGGAAGGGACCTCTTTCAAACCGATTCCCTAAACGCATTCATGGGATCGGGAAGCTCGGTTTGGAGCGCGGTTCGGTACCGACTCACTGAGCTTCTCACCGCCGGAAACCCGGAATTTCGAGACGCCGAAGACAACAAGCATAAATGTCTGGTCCCGGTTTCCGAACTAACGATGCAAATCCCTTCACATATTGGTGACTACACCGATTTCTACTCGTCGATTGAACACGCCACGAACATGGGAAAGATGTTCCGGGACCCGGAAAACGCTCTCCTCCCCAACTGGAAACATATCCCGGTGGGCTATAACGGGCGGTCCAGCTCCATTGTGGTTTCGGGAACGCCCATTCGGCGACCCCTCGGACAAACGAAGGCGGACGATGCCGACACACCTAGCTTTGGCCCTTCGAAGCTTTTCGACATCGAACTGGAAATGGGCTTCTTTACTGGTCCGGGGAATACCTTAGGCGAACCGATTCCTATCGACAAAGCTCACGAACACATTTTTGGCATGGCCATCGTCAACGACTGGAGCGCTCGTGATATTCAAAAGTGGGAATACGTTCCTCTGGGCCCGTTTCTGGGGAAAAGTTTTGGCACCAGCGTCTCTCCCTGGGTGGTAACTCTGGAGGCTCTAGAACCGTTCCGCGTTCAGGGCCAGCCTCAGGACCCACCGGTCCTTCCCTACTTGCAAACGAGCCGCCCAGGGGCCTACGACTTAGAGCTTGAGATTCTGCTGAAGACCCCGAAAATGTCTGAGGGCCACCGGATTTGCCGCACCAACTTTGCCAGCATGTACTGGAGCATGTCCCAACAGCTAACTCACCAGACAAGCAATGGCACGAACATTCGCCCCGGCGATCTCTACGCCTCGGGTACGGTGTCCGGAAGCACCGAAGACTCTTTCGGAAGCCTGCTTGAACTGACTTGGCGCGGAACCAAACCTCTTCAACTTCCAAGTGGCGAGGAACGCAAGTTCCTCTTGGATGGCGACGAGGTCATCATGCGCGCCTGGGGCGAAAAGGACGGCCTGCGCATTGGCCTAGACGAAGTTCGCGGCGTGGTCGAGCCCGCTGGGGATTAGCCCTTAGGCATTAGGACTCTACAAGAGTCTCGAAAAGTTGCGGTTGTTCGTGCTCAAGTCCACCCAGGAAATGCTCGGCATCGAGGGCCGCTGCACAACCCGCTCCCGCCGCGGTGACGGCCTGCCGATACCGGAAGTCGTGCACATCTCCGGCCGCGAACACACCCTTTACGCTGGTCTGCTGACCGTCTTTGAGCACGATGTATCCGGTTTCATTGGTTTCGATTTGATCCTTCAAGAAGTCAGTGTTGGGGATGTGACCAATGGCATAAAACAAACCCGCCGCCTCGATGGTGCGTCGAGACCCGTCCACCGTCGACTCGACGGTGACCTTCTTCAGCAAGTTGCCGTCGCCCTCGACCTCCACCAAATTGGAGTTCCACACCACTTCCGTTTTTGGGTTCTTAAGCACACGCTCTTGCATGATGGCGCTTGCCCGGAACTCGTCCCGACGGTGGACCACATAAACCTTGCTGCCGTACTTGGCAAGAAAACTCGCCTCTTCCATGGCCGTGTCGCCCCCACCAATCACGACCAAGGGTTTCTCGCGGAACAAAGGCAGGGCCCCATCACAAACCGCGCAGGCACTGATGCCCTTTTGCCAGTAGGTATCGCCGCCTTTGGGGTCTAGCTTCTTGGCACGAGCGCCCGTGGCAATGATGACAGAAAGGGTCTCGTATTCGGTTCCCTCAGAAGTACGCAACTTAAAGGGATGGTTTCCTAACTCGACGTGCTCAACATCTTCTTGAACCATGCGAGCTCCGAATCGTTTCGCCTGATCACGAAACTTGTCCATCATTTCGGGACCGGAGAGGCCGTCCGGGAAGCCAGGGTAGTTTTCCACATCGGTCGTCGTCATAAGTTGACCACCTGGAATCTCTCCCCGCTCATTCATTAGGGATCCCTCAATAACCAAGGGATTCAGGTTCGCTCGGGCCGCATAGAGCGCGGCCGTAAAACCAGCCGGACCTGAGCCAATAATCACCATTCTTTCGCGTTTCGTACTCACCGTAGCTCCTTGATTGTTCTTCTTCCATAAAGTTGGCGCTTTTGAGAAGCGCGATAGTACTACCCTTTGTGGGGTCGGGTCATCCCTCAGCCCTCTTCGCCCTCATCTTCTCGGATATGCGAGGTCTCTTTCTGGTCGTGTATATGAGATATGAAAACATCAGACTCGACGAAACCGGGGTAACCTGCTAACAATTTTCCTGGTAACAAGATGGACGATTCCAGTCCCCAAGAAATGAGGCGAGGCAACCATGACCCTGATCTTCATTCCCCGCGAGGCCTCTGGTGAACCGCGGGTGGCCGCGACTCCCGAGACGGTCAAGAAACTTGTTCAAAACGGCTTCGAGGTTCATATCGAACCAGGAGCAGGCGCCGGTTCTTATATCACCGACGCCGACTACGAGGCCTCGGGAGCAAAGGCGCAAAACTCCTTATCAAACGCCGATGTGATTGCCAAGCTTCACCCTCCCACGGAACAAGAAGTGAGTTCCATGAAAGAAGGGGCACTCGTACTTTCTTTCCTTTGGCCGTACGGCAACAGATCGTTAGTTGAAAGCCTGGCTTCACGGAAGGTGACTTCCTACGCCATGGATCTCATTCCACGCATCACACGCGCACAAAAAATGGATGCGCTAAGTTCGCAAAGCAACATTGCGGGTTACAAAGCCGTGGTGATGGCGGCCGATCATTCTCCAAAACTTTTTCCGCTCCTCATGACTGCCGCGGGAACCATTCGCCCGGCCAAGGTTGTGATTCTTGGAGCCGGAGTCGCGGGGCTACAGGCTATTGCAACCGCCCGACGTCTCGGTGCCATTGTGGAAGTCTCCGACATTCGCCCCGCGGTAAAAGAACAAGTTCAAAGTTTGGGAGCCAAGTTCATTGAGGTAGAAACCGAAGAGAACTTGGAAACCGAAGGTGGTTACGCCAAAGAAGTCTCGGCTGACTTTCTGAAGAAGCAACAAGCGGTTGTACGAGAACACATCGTCGGAGCCGACGTTGTCATTACCACGGCACTCGTTCCCGGGAAGCAAGCCCCTCGACTCATCTCCGACGACATGGTCAGAGACATGAAAGAGGGCGCGGTCATCGTCGACCTGGCCGCAGAGCAAGGTGGCAACTGTTCGCTTACCGAAATGGACAAGGTTGTGACCAAAGAGGGAGTCACCATCATCGGCAAATGCAACATTGCCGCCACCCTCCCGGTCCACGCTAGCGACATGTACGCCAAGAATATTCTCAACGCCTTCTCCGACATTGGATCCGAGGGCGCCATCAACCTGGATTTTGAAGATGAGGTTGTTTTAGGTGCGGTGGTGACCCACGGAGGCGAGATTAGAAACGAAAAAGTTTTAGAAGCCTACAAAGGGGGGAAAGCCTAGTGGAAGCCCTGATTACTAATCCTATTCTGATCGGGTTGTATATCCTGATCCTTTCCATCTTTGTGGGGTTTGAGGTGATCACGAAGGTGCCACCTACACTGCACACGCCACTTATGTCCGGGGCGAATGCTATTAGTGGCATTACCATTCTGGCCGCACTGACCTGCGTTCGCACCGATGATCCAACTACAGCAAAGATTTTAGGTTTTGCTGCGGTTGTGTTCGCCATGATCAATGTTGTGGGCGGGTTTCTTGTGACCGACCGCATGCTTCACATGTTTAAAAGGAAGTAGGTGAGATATGAAGGGCATTCTTGTTCAGCTCATCTACATGGCCTCAGCCATCTTCTTTATTTACGGACTAAAGCTCCTTTCTCATGTCCGGACCGCCCGTAAAGGAAACACCCTAGCCTCCTCTGCCATGTTGGTAGCCATTGTGGTCACCCTCCTTGAAATTCCCGGGTTCGACCCACTCTGGATCTTTGCCGGCATCCTCATCGGTGGCGGCATTGGCGCCTTTGCTGCCAAGAAAGTTGCGATGACGGATATGCCACAAATGGTGGCTATCTTTAACGGCTTTGGGGGCGGCGCTTCGGCCCTGGTGGCCTTGAGTTTCTTTTGGAAATATGGAGTGGGGGCTGAATCCGGCACCTTGGCCGACAACATTGGCGTGGCCGGGACTGTCAGCGCCATTCTGAGCATCGTCATCGGGAGTGTGACCCTAAGTGGAAGCGGGATCGCTTTCGCGAAGCTTCAGGGCCTGATGACCGGCAACCCCATTTTGTTCAAGGGCCAAAACCAACTGAACCTCCTGATCGCCCTAGGCATGGTGGCGGTTGGAGGTTGGGTAGGCTTTGTTGCCACCGGATCGACTGCGGTTATGGTGGGCGCGCTTGTCCTGACATTAATCACCCTGATCATCGGTATCACGACCGTCATCCCGATCGGCGGTGCCGATATGCCGGTGGTTATTGCTCTCTTGAACTCCTACTCCGGTCTAGCCGCCTGCGCGGCCGGATTCGTGGTTGAGAATAATTTGCTCATCATCGCCGGTTCTCTAGTTGGTGCGTCGGGTTTAATCCTCACCAACATCATGTGCAAGGCCATGAATCGGTCCCTGGGCAATGTCCTATTCGGAGGGTTTGGTGGCGAGACGGCTGGCGCAGCCAACAATCGCGACTACAACAACATCAAGCAATACGGTGCTGAAGACGGGGCCATGGTTATGGACACGGCCGAGTCGGTCATCATCGTTCCTGGTTACGGACTTGCCGTGGCCCAGGCCCAACACGCGTGCAAGGAGTTGGGTGACCTTCTGGAGAAACGCGGAGCGACCGTGAAGTACGCTATTCATCCGGTGGCGGGGCGCATGCCTGGCCATATGAACGTGCTGTTAGCAGAAGCCGATGTGCCTTACGAACAACTCTTGGAAATGGACGACATCAATCCCGAGTTCAAACGTACAGATGTGGTTTTGATTTTGGGCGCGAACGATGTGGTCAACCCGGCCGCCCTGGACGACCCGGCAAGCCCGATTTACGGCATGCCGATTCTCAATGTGCACGAAGCCCGATCGGTCATGGTGGTGAAACGTAGTTTGTCCCCCGGTTTTGCGGGTATCAAGAATGAGCTATTTGATTTTGACAACACCCTGATGATCTTTGGCGATGCGAAAAAGATCCTTCAGGAGCTGGTTTCGGAAGTGCGAAACAACTAGTAGAATTCAAGCATGGCATTTAAGAAACGCATCATCGTTGTGGGTGACAACCTTATGGTTCGCCCCGATGAAGGGTCAGGACGAACCGGAGCCGGGCTTTACCTCCCTCAAACCGTGGCCGACTCTGAACCGGTCATGGCGGGATGGGTGGTCGAAGTGGGCCCGGGGTTGGCCTTCCCCGACCCCATGGAAGTGGCCGAAGAGCCCTGGAAGAGAAAACGACGCACAGCCAAATACATTCCTCCTCAAGCTCAAGAGGGCGACCTGGCGATTTACATCCGCAAGGCAGCCGTCGAAATCAAGTTTGAAAACGAAAAATACCTCATCGTTCCCAATGCTGCGGTTTTGGCCCTGGTCCGAGAAGATCTCATGAGCGGGGCTTTGGGCACGGAAGAAGGCGATAGCTAAGCCTTTTGGGGGCCTTCCGCTCTCCGAAAAGGGCCTCCAAGTCCCTCCGCTTGTTCCCATCCCCAATCTTGTTTCGAGCCTCAAAACCTGTCAGAATTCTCCCCCGTTTCAACCAACCCCTCTTTGATCACCCTCGAGGACGCCCCCATGGCAGACACCCGACCTTGGACCATTAAAAACGCGCTTGAGCTCTACAACACCCCGGGCTGGGGTGCGGGGTATTTTGGTATTAACGACCAAGGCCGCGTTACGGTCAAAGCAGCGAAAACAGCGGAGCCCCTCGATCTTTACGATCTCACCATGGACCTCCACTCTCAGGGAATTGGTCTTCCCCTTCTGCTTCGGTTTTCCGACATTTTGAAGGCTCGGATCGCGAGCTTGAACTCCCGATTCGAAGCCGCCATCAAAGAATTTAACTACAAAAACCAATACACCACCGTTTACCCCATCAAGGTGAACCAACAAAGTCACGTGGTGGAGGAAATTTTAGAGTTCGGTCGCGAGTTTGGAGTTGGACTGGAAACCGGATCTAAGCCCGAGCTGCTTGCGGTGCTGGCCTTGTCCACCGAGAGTGACCACATGATCGTTTGCAATGGCTACAAGGACGAAGAGTACCTTCGACTTGCCCTCATGGGACAGAAGCTCGGCCATGAAGTCTTTATGGTATTGGAAATGGAACAAGAGCTAGAACTCTTGTTCAAAGTGGCCGAGGAGATCGGGGTAGAACCCACGGTGGGTATTCGGGTGAAGCTTGCTTCAACCGGAACCGGGCGCTGGGCCGACAGCTCGGGAGAAAAGAGCAAGTTTGGACTCAATCCGGCTCAGATTGTGCGCGTGGTCGATCGACTCCGAAGCCAGGGCAAACTGCATTGGCTGAAGTTGCTGCACTTTCATATCGGGTCTCAAGTTCCGGACATTAGGACAATTAAGGCCGCGCTTGGAGAAGTCGCTCGGTTTTACTCCGAGCTGCGCAACTTGGGCGTGGACATTACTCATGTGGACGTGGGTGGTGGTTTAGCCGTCGACTACGAAGGATCACGCACCACGCGTAGCTCCAGCGCAAACTACGCCCTCTCCGAATACGCCAACGACATCGTGTATACCCTGGCCGAGGTTTGTGAAGAAAAAGACCTCCCCATGCCCCACATCATGTCGGAGTCGGGAAGAGCCTTAACTGCACACCACGCCTTACTCTTGGTAAACGTGATTGGAGTTGAAACTCAAAAAGTTTCTCCCCGCATTCTGGTGAACCCGGACCAGGACCATCAGGTTCTCACTCTCCTTGCGGAGAGTCTCCAAGACGTGACCAGCCGAAGCGTCCGCGAGGTCTATCATGACGCCCTGTTCGCGAAAGAACGGGCCCGCGAGCTATTTAACTCCGACGTCCTGAACATTCGCGATGTGGCTCGGGCAGAGCAGCTCTATTTGCAGATTCTTGCCGCCATTTCGAAGATAGCCGAAAAAGGCGCCCACGAAGATATTCTCCATGAGATCAAAACCGAGCTGACCGATCGCTACTTTTGTAACTTCTCGGTCTTCCAGTCCCTGCCGGATTCCTGGGCTATCGACCAACTCTTTCCCATCATGCCGATTCACAGGCTCAACGAACGCCCCACCCGACGGGCTCATCTTCAAGATGTCACCTGTGACTCCGATGGAAAGATCGAAACCTACGTGGGTGGACGACGAAAGAAAGATCGTATCGACCTTCACCCGCTCAAACCGGGTGAACCCTATGTTTTGGGGATCTTCCTCACCGGGGCCTACCAAGAGATCTTGGGTGACCTACACAATCTGTTCGGAGACACCAACGCAGTCCATGTGCATCTGAAGAACGGTGGCTACGAGCTTGGGGATGTTGTTCGAGGGGACACGGTAACCGATGTTTTGGAATACGTAGAATTCAAACCGCAGAATCTAATTAAGAAGTTTCGGAAGAAAGTAGCGAAAGCAGAATTGCTTACCCGTGTGGAACGCAATACTTTTATCGCGGAATACATTGAAGGGCTCGACGGCTACACCTACCTGGAAGGCGACGAGACCCACGCAGTCATGCATGAGGATTCAGAAG